>CAZMWS010000149.1:0-5467 GCA_964570085.1 uncultured Lentisphaeraceae bacterium
GGACTTCGCGGAGCGCCTCCACGGAGAGTTCGCCGCAGACGGGGACCACGTCGTGGCCGCGGCAGGGGATTCCCAGCGCCTTCACGTGCTCTTCCAGGAAGTCATCGAGCTCCTCGACCACCAGGACATCGCGGACCTTTGTGGCGAAGGACTTGATGAGATTGTCGGGGAAGGGGTATGCGAATCCCAGCTTCAGGACCCAGGCGTCCGGGAAGACCTCCCGGACATACTGGTAGGCGATGCCGCTGCAGATGATTCCCAGGGAGGAGGTGCCCTCCTCGATGCGGTTCATGGGAGAGGAGACCGCCACGGAGGAGAGGACCTCCACCTTCTCTTGGAGCTTCTGGCGCATGCCGCGACCCCAGACGGGAAGCGGACAGTGGCGGGAGGGATCCTGGATGAATTCGTGGGGAACGGGGCCCTCCGTGCGGGGACCCTCCTCCACCTTGCTGCGGGAGTGGCTCACACGGGTGGTGGTGCGCAAAATCACCGGCAGGCGGAAGCGCTCGGAGAGCTCGAAGGCCTCCTTCATGAAATCCTTGGCTTCCTGGGAGTCCGAGGGCTCCAGCACCGGGATGTGCGCCAGGCGCGCATACTGACGGGTGTCCTGCTCGGTCTGGGAGGAGTGCATGCCCGGATCGTCCGCCACGACCACCACCATGCCGCCCTCAACACCAATGTACGCCAGCGTCATCAGGGGATCCGCAGCCACATTCAGACCCACACACTTCATGGTCACAATCACACGGCTGCCACCCAGGCTGGCACCCGCCGCCGCCTCCATGGCCACCTTTTCGTTGGGCGACCATTCGCAGTAGACCTGGGGATCCGAATACTTCACCAGGTTCTCGAGAATCTCCGTGGAGGGAGTCCCCGGGTAGCCGAAGGCGGCATTGCAGCCGCTCTCCCAGGCACCACGGGCAATGGCTTCGTTGCCGGATAATAGCAACATCTTTCTCTCCTAGATAGTGGGAAATGATAAAGGAAAATACGGTCGGCGGAATCTATGGAATCAGTGACGGTGCCTAATATAATGCGGTCACAGAATTCTCGTTAGGTTGTAAAAGTGGTCAAATATAGTAATCTTGCGACAAAATACGACATTTGCGGCGTGTCATTTTGCGGATTTGTCGTGTTGTCTCCCAGGGGATTGTCTAGTTAAGGTGTGGTGTGCGGGCAGGGTGTGGCGGGTTACATTAACGGCGTTTCTTCCCTTTTTCTGCGGTGGGGGCGTTTGTCTTTGCGTCTCGCCGTTTCGTCACCATCCCCTCTCTCTGCAACCATGTCCGAGAACTTCTTCCTAGACAATCCGGATCTCCAGTTCCACCTGAATCACACGGATCTCTCCGAGGTCTACCGCCTCCGGGAGGACGACTTCACCCAGTGCCGTGAATTCCCCGAGGCTCCCGCGTCCCTGGAGGCGGCCCAGGCGCTCTCCCGTGCCCGTCTGGAGGAGGTCGGCGAGCTCTCCGGCGAGGTCTTTGCTCCCCGTGCCACCCAGGTGGATCGCGACAATGTGCATTTGGCGGGTGGAAAGGTGGATTATCCCCATGGCACCCAGGAGAACCTCCAGGCGATCCGGGAGCATCATTTGGACGGCGTGACTCTCCCGCGGCGCTACAAGGGCTTGAACATGCCCACCACCATCTACACCATGATGACGGAGATGGTCTCCCGCGCCGATGCCTCCCTCCAGAACCTCTTCGGACTGCAGTCCATCGCCGAGACCCTCAATCACTTCGGCAGCGACGAGCAGCGTGAGCGGATGCTCCCCCGCTTTGCCACGGGCGATGTGGATGGCGCCATGGCGCTCACCGAGCCCGAGGCCGGCAGCGATCTGCAGAGTGTCACCACGAAGGCCACCAAGGATCCCGCCACTGGAAAGTGGTATCTGGACGGCAAGAAGCGTTTCATCACCAATGGCCGCGCCAAGGCGCTGCTGGTGTTGGCGCGCAGTGAGGAGGGCACCACCGATGGACGCGGTCTCTCCATGTTCCTGGTGGAGGCCTGCCCGCAGCTGAAGATCAGCGGCATCGAGGACAAGCTGGGACTCCACGGCTCCCCCACCTGCGAACTCACCTTCGAGCACGTGCCCGCCGAACTGGTGGGTAGCCGGAAGCTGGGACTCATCCGCTACGTCATGAGTCTCATGAACGGCGCCCGCCTGGCCATCGCCTCCCAGGCCGTCGGCATTGGCGAGGCCGCCTACCGCTGTGCACGCGACTACGCCGCCAAGCGCCACCAGTTCGGAAAGAGCATCGACCAGATTGGCGCGGTGAATGCCATGCTGGTGAAGATGCGCACCGCGGTGCTGGCGGGCCGCACGCTTCTCTACGAGACCAGCAAGGCGGTGGATCTGCGCGATGCCCTGGACGAGAAGGTCCGCAAGGGCAGCGCCTCCGACGAGGAGCGCGCTCGCGCCAAGGAATACAGCCGCATCGCGGATGCCCTGACTCCCATGGCGAAGGCCTTCAATACCGAGATGGCGAATCGCGTCGCCTACGACGGCATCCAGGTCCATGGCGGAAAGGGTTATATGCGCGACCACCTGGCCGAGCGCTACTACCGCGATGCCCGCATCACCAATATCTACGAGGGCACCACGCAGCTCCAGATTGTGGCCGCCATCGCCGGCGTCAAGAAGCGCACCCTGAAGAACCGCATGGATGAACTGTGCGCCGCGCCTTATCAGGGCGAGGCCGCCGAGCTCCGCGATCAGGTCGCCGAGCTGCGACCCCTGGTGGATCAGGCAATCGCCATCATGGATTCCCACCACGATAACACCCGGTTCTTTGACCAGATGGCCTACAGCGTGGTGCGCATGGAGACCATCCTCTTCCTGGGACTGCTCCTGCTGGAAGAGACTCTCCATGCCCCCGAACGACTGGTGCTTGCACGCGAATTCCTGGCGGAATACCTCCCCGAATTCCAGATGAACTGGCTCACCGTCAAGGCGGAGAAGCTCCCCGATCCCGCCGTCCTGACCCTCTAGGACGACTCGCTCCACGCGCGCCGGCAGGAAAAAGCCGGGAAAAAGTCAAAAAAAGCGTGTGGGGCGCTTGCAATGCGTGGAGGCAGGCTTATCTTAACCGCCGTGCCTTCCACAAGAAGACACGATGTCACGTTGCCCAATGGTGTAATGGTAGCACAACTGATTCTGGTTCAGTTTGTCTAGGTTCAAATCCTGGTTGGGCAGCCACTCCCCCTTTTCTGCTATATCTGACAAGTTATCTGCCCGTGCGGGCCGGCCGCTGATGAGAAACCGCCGCAACCGTTCCCGAGCGTAAATCGCCGCCCCAGCGCAAAGCTGCAGGGCGGTTTTTTGTTTTTGAGGGAAATTCATGTTCGAAGGCATCAAGAATCTGTGGGTTAACGACATTGGAATCGACCTGGGCACCATGAACACCCTGGTGTGGGTGGCGGGGCAGGGCGTTGTGCTGGACGAGCCCTCCTATGTGGCCATCAATGCGGACACCAACAAGGTCCGTGCGGTGGGCTCCGAGGCCAAGCGCATGATGTCCATGACCGCAGAGCGCCTGAAGGTCATTCGCCCTGTTCGGGATGGTGTCATTGCCAACGCGGAGGTCTCTGACGAGATGCTCCGGAGCTTTATTCGCCGGGCATCGGGTCGCTATAAGATCATGAAGCCCCGGGTGCTGGTTGCGGTGCCCTCCGGCATTACGGAAGTGGGCATTCGGACGGTGAAGGAGAGCGCCATTGCTGCTGGCGCCCGTGCGGTGCGGCTGGTGGAAGAGCCCTTCGCTTCCGCCCTGGGCGCCGGACTCCCCGTGGAGGAGCCCACCAGTAACATGATTGTTGATATCGGCGGCGGTACCACCGAGGTGGCCGTGATCTCCTTGGGATCCATCGTCTCCGGCATCAGCGTCCCCAATGGCGGTGACGCCATGGACGACGCGATTGTCGCCTACATGCAGCGGGAGCACAAGTTGCTCATCGGCCCCTGGATGGCGGAACAGATCAAGATCCAGATCGGCAGCGCATATCCCCTCCCGGAGGTCCTCACCATGGAGGTCAAGGGCCTGGATATGGGTGCCTCCGGTGATCGACTCCCCCGCGCGGTGGTCATCAACTCCGACGAAATCCGCGGAGCCCTCGCGGGACCCGTCTCTCTCATCATCCGCGCCATCCGAAAGACCATCGATGCCTGCGGACCCGAAATCGCCCGAGGACTCATTGACAACGGCCTCACCATGTCCGGCGGCGGAAGCCTCCTGCGGGGACTCCCCCAGCTGGTCAGCGAAAATACCCGCCTCTCCACGACCCTGGCAAAGGATCCCCTTCGTTGCGTGGTCAATGGCACCGGACTCCTTCTCCAAAATCCCCGGGCGCTCTTCGGACAGCCTCAGAACTCCCTTATTGGAAAGGGCACCCGGGAATAGGGAAAAATCTCCCAGAATCACTATCCGATCCCACGATACGCGGGGACGCCTCATGACGGCTCCCCGCGCAATCTGTATTCATTCCCTATCGCAATGGACGCCCATAAAATCACCCGACGCGACTCTCTCTTGCGCGCGTACGCGTTGCGCGCGTGTATGTCGGCGCTGTGCCTCTTCTGGTTGCTCGCGGCACCTTTGGCCGCGCATGCAGAGGAGACCGAGCGGATCCTCCAGGGAACCGTGATCCGCGTCTCTGACGGCGATACCATGGATGTCCGTATCGGGGATGGCTCGCTGGTCCGTGTGCGCCTCTATGGTGTGGACGCCCCGGAGCTCTCCCAGACCTTCGGCGGCGAATCCCGGCGCTATGCGGCCGCGACTGTCCTGAAGCGCAATGTGCAGGTCCATCAGAAGGACATCGACAAGTATGGCCGGCTGGTGGGGCAGATCTTTGTGGACGGACGGGATCTGGGCCTGGAACTCCTCCAGGCCGGCATGGTCTGGTGGTATCGGCAATATTGCGATGATCCTCGCTACGGACAGGCACAGGACTCCGCACAGCAACAGCGGCGGGGCCTCTGGGGCGCCCCCGGCGGAGATCCCCAGGCACCCTGGGAATACCGCCGCGCACATCCACGCCGCACAAAGAATTCCTCCCCCGCTTATCAGCAGAAGAAGGACGATCCCGGAAAGTCTGTGAAGCCTCGCTCCCCTAAGGGCGGAAAGAAGCAGAAGAAGAACTCCCCTCGCACCCGAAGATAATCAAACGACGCAATATGAAAAAGTTCCTCGCTTTCGCATCCCTCGCCGTCTGCCTCCTACTGACGGTCGCAACCCTCCCCGCACAGCAGTGGGGACCCCAGGATGACCGCCCCATCCAAGGGGAGTTCATGCAGCCCGATAACCGCGCTGCAAAACAACAGCCCGGCAAGCAGGACCAGAAGCCCGCCATGCAGCAGCCCGGCAAGCAGGACCAGAAGCCCGCCATGCAGCCCGGCAAGCACGCTGACCAGAAGAAAGACGACTTCAAGCCCGGCAAGCAGGATCCGAAGAAAGACGACTTCAAG
>CAZMWS010000150.1:0-3596 GCA_964570085.1 uncultured Lentisphaeraceae bacterium
CCGATATGCGGAGTCCTCGCGTCCGTAGGAGGCGCCGGAGAGTGCCTCTTCTTTGGTATTATGGACGCGTGCGCCGGTCTTTCCTGCGAAATGGAATGCGCGTGCCAATCCGATGGCGCCCAGGGAATCCAGCTTATCGGCGTCATAGAGTACCCGTGCTTCGATGGAAGCGGGTGGTTCGCCGTTTCGGGAGCGATAGCGGTGGCTACGGATGCACTGGCAGACGTGTTCTTGCCAGGGCGTATCGCCGATTTGTAGTTTCTGGAGGATTTCGGCGGCCTTCTGGCTGCCCAGGAGTGCGTGATCGGTCTTTCCCTGGTCGGCCATCTCCTCGGGTCTTGCGATATCGTGGAGGAGTGCGGCCGCGGTGATCACGCCGGGATCCCCGCCCTCCGTCTGTGCGAGCTGGAGGGCGGTTGACAGGACGCGGCGGGTGTGGTCCCAATCGTGGCAGGAGCAGTCCCGCTCCAGGCACGCGCGTGCGGCGGTTTCCAGAGCGTGGAGCTGTTCCTCATTGAGGGGGCCGGTCATTTACTTCCGGAGGAACTGGGGTCCCTTGGGGGTATCCTTGACCGTCCAGCCAGCAGCCTCGATGGCGGCGCGCATTTCGTCGGCGCGTGCCCAGTCCTTTGCCTTTCGGGCGGCCTGACGCTGTTCTGCCAGATCCAGGACCTCCTGGGGCACCTGCACCTCCTGGGCATCGGGCTCCACAATGGCGAGGATGCGGTCCATGGACGCCAGGACCTCCAGCGCCTTCTGCGCCCAGGCGCGACCGGTCTTGCCGCCGTCCATCTCGCGATTGCCCTCGCGGAGGAAATCGAAGAGTGCGGCAAGTCCGGCGGAGACATTCAGGTCATCCTGGAGAGCACCGAGGAAGGCCTGTGCGGACTTCTCGAGGGCCTCGGACTGTTCGGGGGCCAGCGGGCATTCGGGACCATTGGCGGCCAGGTCCTTGAGCCGTGCGGTGAAGGCATCGATTCGTTGGAGATTTCCGCGCGCCTCCTCCAGTGCCTGGAGGGAGAAATTGAGGCTCTGGCGGTAGTAGGTACTGATGAGCACGTAGCGGATTTCGCGGCCGGTGTAGCCCTTCTGAAGCAGGTCCTTCAGGGTATAGAAGTTTCCCAGGCTCTTGGACATCTTCTGGTTCTCCACCATCAGGTGCGCGCAGTGCATCCAGAGATTCACGAACTTGCAGCCATTGGCGGCCTCAGACTGTGCGATTTCGTCCTCGTGGTGTGGGAACATATTGTCCACGCCGCCGCAGTGCAGATCGAAGGTCTTTCCGAGATACTTGGAGGACATGGCGGAGCACTCGATATGCCAGCCGGGGCGGCCCTTTCCCCAGGGAGAATCCCACCACACATCGCCGTCGGCCTCATCCCAGGCCTTCCAGAGCGCGAAGTCGGCGGTGGCGTCCTTGGCGTATTCGTCCATCTTCACGCGGACGCCGACGCGCATGGCATCGCGGTCGATCTTGACCAGCTGGCCGTATTTGGGCCACTTTTCGATGGAGAAGTATACTGACTTGTCCTCGGCCTGGTAGGCGATGCCTTTATCGAAGAGCGTCTGGATGAGCTGGATCATCTCGGGGATGGTATCGGTAGCGGCGGGATAGACATCGGCGGGGAGCATCCGGAGGGTCTTGATATCCTGGAAGAAGGCGTCCTTGTAGGTCTGGGTGAACTGCCGCAGGGGCACCTTCGCCGCCTGGGAGCCGCGAATGGTCTTGTCGTCCACATCGGTGAGATTCATGACGTGGCGCACCTTCAGGCCGGAGGCCAGGAGGGTCCGCTTGAGGATATCCTCAAAGGCGTAGCAGCGGAAGTTTCCGATGTGCGCGAAATTGTAGACGGTGGGTCCGCAGGTATACATGCCGATCTTGCCGGGATGGATGGGTTCGAGGGGCTCCACGCGGTGGCTCAGAGAATTATAGAACTGCAGAGACATGGTCTTTTTCTGTTTGCGGGATGGTTTTTTTGAAGTAAGGACTCCGCCTGTCGGGCGCGCAAAAGCAGCGCGCTTTTTGGAGGAGAAATCGGGAATGCCCCGGAATATAAGCCGTTGCCGTGGGGCGGACTATGTCCGGGGGGTAAAGGCGGATTCGGGGACCTTCGCTTCCGCGTCCAGGAGGCGTCCCCAGGTCCATTGCCAGAGCGCCTTCCAGACTTCGCGAGAGAGTGGGAGGGGTTCTGCGGTGCCGGAGGCCATCTCCAGGAGCATCTGGCATTGCGCGGCCTCGCGGGGCGTCAGATCCACGGGGGAGAGCACGCCATTTTCGTTGAGGAAGGAGAGTGCGGCGGCGGTGAGGACGCCCTCCGGCGGGAGGGTCTCCACGGGATGCGCCAGTCGTTCCAGTGCCACCAGGAGTGCCTGTGTGTAGGCGGGCATGGGCAGATGGAGGAGATTCTCCAGGGTAAAGCGTGCGAGGAAGCACGCGGCCTCGAAGGAGTCCCGATGGAGTGCGACGGCGGAGAAGTCGCGGAGGATGGTGTATTGCCGTGCGGAGCCAATATCGCCCTTCTGGGTGTATTCCACCTGGAGGAGCTGGAAGAGATCGAAGGCACCGGTGCCGGAGGTGCGGCGGCTGGTGGGTGCACCCATGCGGAGAGTCATGCGTCCCTCCTGTGGGGAGACTCCCGCGACAATGAAGGAGTTCTCGCCGAAGGGAGTCTTCCGGAGGACCAGGAACTCCGTAGTCTTGGATGGCGTGGGTGCGGCGCGCATGAAGGGTGGTTCTTCAATCCCGTTGTGGAGGCGGGAGAGCGAGTGCCTGGTTCAGCGAGAGACAGAAGAGCAGGAGTGCCAGGACGGTTGCGAACCATCCGGCATACCGGAGGACCCGCGGACCAGTCTCGGCGACCTCGCCGGCGCGTTGCGCATAGAGTTGCAGGAGGAGGATGGTGGAGTCCACGGCATCCAGGAATTTCCGATGGTCCTCCTGGGAGTAGTCGCTGAAGACCTGTGCGGTCTGGTTCATGGTGCGGGAGAGTCGTCCCAGGAGGGTCTCCAGATCCCGTGAGACCCGCTTCAGGTCCTCGGCGGGCTTCAGGGAGAGATTCCCCAGGAATCCGGGCACGGGTGCAGCCAGGGTCTCGCGGAGGGCGCCCACCAGCTCGCCGGTCTCCAGGGAGAGCGCGCCCAATTCCCGGAAATTCACCGCGTAGCTGGCCACCACGCGGGTGCCCAGGCGGTCCCAGTTGTCCCGCTGTGCATCCAATGCGGTGGCGTATTGTGTCAGGAGTGTCTGGAGCATCCGGCAATCCGCAACGGGGAAGTGCCGTGGTGCCAGAAGAGCGAAGAGGAGTGCGCCGGTCAGAAAGACTCCGGAGAGCAAGAGCTCCAGAGTGACCAGGCAAAGGGCGATCTTTCGTTTCATGGGGAATTCCTATCGTTCGGCGGGCGTGAGCCAGCGCCGGCTGATTTCGGACCAGGGTTCGTAGTGCTGGAGGATCTCGGACCAATCGGAGAGCGTGCGCGCGCCCTGGGAGCGTTCCTCGGAGCGTTCCAGGAGCTCCTCGGCAGCGTGCTGGCGTTCCAGGCTGGCGGAGAGATTCCGCCGCGCCTTGGAAATGCATATTCATACATTGCCCCCTATG
>CAZMWS010000150.1:3606-5455 GCA_964570085.1 uncultured Lentisphaeraceae bacterium
GGAGAGATTCCGCCGCGCCACCTTGAGGCGTTCCCGGAAAAGCCGGTAGTCGTGGTGCTGGAAGGCGGAGACTGCGGAGCGGTAGTCCCCCACGGCATCCCGGAGGAGGAGCGGCGCGGTATTCTGGAGTCGGAGGAGCCGATCGTAGATCCGCATGATGGCGGCCTCATCCACCTTGTAGTCACTCAGGCGCTGCGGGAGCTGTTCCAAGTGGATACGGAGGATTCCGTCGCGGGAATCCGCGGAGAGCACAGAGACCGTGAGGATCGCCTCCAGCTGTTCCTGGATGCCGGTGGCGGTATTTTGGCCGTGTCGTTCCCGGGAGAGCTCCAGGGCGCGGCGCTCATACCATCCCTGGAGGGTCTCGCCAGAGCGCAGAGTCCCCGGCGGCAGGCATTTCGACAGCGCGGCGATGGAGGAGAGTCCCTCCTGGGACTCCGCAAGGGTCCACTCCCGCAGGAAGTATGTGAAATCGGGATTGGCGTCCACCAGGATATCCAGGAGGAGATTCGCGTGCGCCAGATAGACCATCAGCACGGCGGGACGATCGGAGGGCACGGGCATGGACAGCAACTCCTCCAGATCCGGGAAGAGCCGATCCCGGAATTGCCAGCGGGGAATCCGGAAGTCCGGCCAGTAGTATCCCCGTATGCCAATGCCACCGTAGGCGACGCGGTTCGCCATGCCGGAAGCGAGAGTCTGCAGGAAGCGGGGCGCCGCACTGCGCGCCTTCGTGGCATCCTTCGGGAGTTCCTCCCGAAGTCGCCGCCAGAGGAATGCCTGGAAGACGCGGCAGAGCTGTCGGGGGACGGATTCCGTCACGGGAACGGGGATATCGCCGCCCTTGAATTCCCGTTCGGAGAACTCGCGCTTGAGGCCCAGGAATTGGAGTCGTCGCTGGGGCGCATTCTCCCGTTTCAGGAGCTGGTCGGTCTCGCGGGAGCAGAGTCGCGCCATAGTGATCAGGCGCCAGAGACTCTCCTGATCCAGCGCATAGCACTCCGCCTTCTCCCCCACCAGGCGCTGCATGAAACCCTCCGGTTCACTGCTCTCCTCCTGCCCAAATGCCTCCCCTACCCCAAAGGCCCCAAGGGCCCACGCAAGCAGGAGGATGGCGGACAACAGCGCTCTCATGCAAAAAAATCGAATATCTTCCGTCAGAGGGATCGGTTATTCAATAAAAAAAGAGGAACTCCCGCGCGAGGAGAGAGAGGAGGAACAGTGGAATCCGCCCTACCCTCTCTTCTCCCGCGCGGCGTATTTGCAGGGACTCTACAGGGACTGCTGGAGTTCCCGGTCGGCGGCCAGCACCTTCTCTTTGCGGGCAGCGCGCTCGGCGGCCAGCCGCTGGCGCAATGCGGGATCCGCCACGGCGATGATCTCGGCGGCCAGCAATCCGGCGTTGGTGGCGCCGCCGGAGCCCACGCCCACGGTGGCGACGGGGATTCCGCCGGGCATCTGGACGGTAGAGGGGAGTGCGTCCATGCCGTGGAAGGCGCCGCCCTCCACGGGGATTCCGATGACGGGCAGGAGGGTATGTGCGGCCACGGCGCCCGCCAGATGGGCGGCACCACCCGCGGCGGCCACGATGACGCCAAAGCCGGCGCCCTCCGCGGCCTCGGTGAACTCGGCCACGATCTCGGGAGTACGGTGGGCGCTCATGACACGCACCACGGTCTCGACCTCGAGCTTCTTCAACACATCCAGGCATCCCTGGATCTTCGGCAGATCAGAATTGCTGCCCATCAAAACGGCGACCTTTAAGCTCATGTTTTTACTCTGAATTTAGGGTGGTGAAAAAAGGAGGAAGGAGGAAGGAGGAAGGAGGAAGTTAGGCCAGGGTTTCGCA
>CAZMWS010000151.1:0-5411 GCA_964570085.1 uncultured Lentisphaeraceae bacterium
CCTCCAAAACAAAGGAACTGTTCGCCATGGCAGTCACCGTCAAATCCACCACCAGCTACGGCTCCCGCCTGGGCGGCGCCATCAAGGGCATCTTCACCGGCATCCTCCTGATCCTCCTGGGCATCGGCTTACTCTGGTGGAACGAAGGCCGCACCGTGAAGCGCTACAAGGCCCTCAAAGAAGGCGCCCAAAATGTGATCTCCATCTCCGCGGAAACCGTGGATCCCCAGAACGAAGGAAAGCTGGTCCACCTCAGCGCAAAGGCCATCACCCAAGAGACCCTCCGCGACGCCGAATTCGGCATCGAACTGCCCGGCGCCCTGCGACTGGTCCGCGAAGTCCAGATGTACCAGTGGCAGGAGACCTCCGAGACCACCGAAGAGGAGAAGATCGGCGGCTCCGTGGAAACCACCACCACCTACGACTACGAAAAGATCTGGTCCTCCAATCCCATCGACTCCAAGGACTTCCAGGAGCCCGGACACGAAAACCCAACCCTCTGGCTCATCAAGTCCCGCGAAAGCCTCCCCAAGACCGTCAAGGTCGGCGCATTCCGACTCTCCGACACACAGATCCAGGCACTGGGACAGGAGAAGCCCCTGGAATTCGCCACGGACTACCAGGTTCCCAAAATGCCCGCCGAACTCCTGGCTCTCTACAACACACCCACCACCCGCAATAACGAGATCTACTTCTCCGTGAAAAAGCAGGACAACACGGGCAACGAGGCCACCAAAACCACCGAGATCTCCCAAGCCACCGAGAACGCGGAGGCCACCGAGGCCATCAAAGCCACCGCGAGTGCCGTGCCCGCCGCTCCCCAGATTGGCGACCTGAAGGTCACCTTCCGCCTGGTGGAGTCCCACGACATCTCCCTGGTCTATGTCCAGAAAGGCGACTCCTTCGCCCCCTACCAGGCAAAGACCGGCACCGTCGCCCTCCAGTTCGATGGCATCCACACCGCCGACCAGATGTTCGCTAGCGCCCAGAGCACCAACAGCATGATCGCATGGATACTCCGACTCCTCGGATTCTTCCTGATCTTCGTCGGATTCCAGGCGATCTTCCGCCCCATCCAGGTTCTCGCCAGCGTCCTGCCCTTCCTGGGACGAATGGTCGGCACCGGCACCGGCATCATCTCCTTCCTCCTGGCACTGCCCATCACGCTCATCGTCATCGCAGTGGCATGGCTCTTCTACCGGCCCGTCCTCGCTGTCATCCTGATCCTCGCCACCATCGCCACAATCGTCGCCCTCAAGAAGGCATACGCAGGTCTGAAGCCAAAAGCCAACGAATCCCCCGCCACTGAATAACGAAAGGACGGGGGCTACCCGCCCCCGCTCCCCCTTTTAGCCACTAGCCATTCGCGGCTGGTGGCTAGCCTATTCGGTGCCTGCAGCACTCTTCCGCCTACCGGCGGTACTTGCGCGCCAATTCGGGCGCGCCTGGTGGAATCGCCGGGTCTTCCCGGCGATGGGTTTCGCGAGCGAAACCCTGGCCTAACTTCCTCCTTCCTCCTTTTTTCTTAAAACCCGTAGTATGCGGTTTGCAAACCGTGGAACTGCGGTTAAAGTAACCGCCGTGTTTTTCAAGGCGCGATAGCCAAGTGGTAAGGCGAAGGTCTGCAAAACCTTTATTCATCGGTCCGAATCCGATTCGCGCCTCCAGATTTTTCCCCCGAGGTTGACTCGCAACGCTGGCCGGCTGTGTTAAGGAGAAGCATTTCTCTCACGGCCGGCTTCGTCTTATCTGCCCGTCATACCCGAAAAAACCACTATGGGATGCCCCGACGCGACACGAGTGTCGCCCACGGCTCCTCCCCCCGCTCCCAAAGGATATTTCTCTCCCCCGACCCCTGCATGAGCAAGAAACGCTTCACCTACGACGACGCCTACGACGAGGATGACGAGCTGCTGCTGGACCGAAAGGCCAAGCGCAAGCGGGAACGGGAGCTGGAACGGGAGCGCCAACGGCAGGAGGCCGCAGAACAGGCCCCCGCACGCCCCCTCGATGAGGCCGTCGCAAAAATCGTGGCCGCGTGCCAGGAAAACCAGTGGCGACAGGCCTCCGTCCTCTGCCTCCAGGCTATGGAAAAATTCCGCCAGGAGGGTCAGGAGGACGACGCGGCTTCGATCGCCGCCATCTATCCCAAGATCGACCGCTCTCTGCGGCGACAGATGATCGCCGCCTTCATTCGCGAATCAGAAGCCCTCTTGAGCCATAAGGAGTAATTCCCGCATGCTGGGAAACAACGAGAAAATCGAAGGAGTCAGCATCCCTGACCTGTTCTCGGCCATGCTGGCCGAACTGCCCTGGCGCTCCCTCAGCCAGTACATCACGAGCAACGCACAGCTACTGAAGATCTGCACCTTCGGTGGACACCGGGTGGACCCCCAGCAGCGCCCCCGGCTCATGAAGCAGATCCAGAATGAAGCCGCGAAGGGCAACTACGCCGACCCCACCTGCAACGCGCTCTTCGCCGCCTGGTATCCCGTCCACAAGGAACTCCACGAGAAGCTGGAGGACTACTTCAAGTCCGAGGAATACAAGGCATACCGCGCCGAGAACAAGCTCAACGAGGAGGACTATGTCCTCTCTGACGAAATGTTCCAGAAATTCTTCCAGGTCTCCGACCTAAAGGTCTGGAAGATCCTCCTTGCCTTCTCTCCCCTGAAGTTCTCCAAGGAGCAAGCCGAGCAGATCCTGAATCAGCAGGCGGGTTCCGCCGAGCTCCTGGAGCAAGTCGCCTCCCTGGAGGCAAAGCTCGCCGATTCCCAAAAGAAGGAGTCCGCAGCCCAGGCCGAGCTGGAGCGCGCCCGCGCGCAGCAGCAGAGCCAGGAGAACGAGCTCAAGAATCTCCGTCAGCAGCTGCGCACCCAGAAGAGCGAGCTGGATTCGGTCAACCAGAAGCTCCAGTCCTCCTCCGCCGAGACCAAGCGGCTCTCCGCACTGCTCTCCTCCCAGTCCGAGGAGCTCACCAAGAAGGCCGCCTCCGCTTCCGAAAATGCGGACCGCGTCACCACCCGCCTCCAGGCAGAGATGGCCCGCATGAAGGATGAGGTCAACGAGTGGCAGAACAAATTCCAGAAACAGCTCCAGGAGAACCGCCAGATCCAGCACGACTCCCAGGCCGCTGACAACCGCACCCAGAAGGCCGCCGAGGAAAAGGAGGCCGCTCTCAAGAAGCTCGCCGAATCCCAGAAGTTCGTCGATCTGCTCCTCTCCCGCGTGGAATGGGCGAAGCTGGGCTCCCAGCTCAAGCTCTCCCCCACCCTCCGCAAGAATTTCAACAGCATGGTCAAGCGCCTCAACTACGAGGAAGACCTCTCTCTCACCATCGAGGGGACTCTCCCACAGTTCTGGGAAAGACTCCTCAAGGGCGAGACCGCACTCATCCAGAAGATCGCCAAGTCCAGCACCCTGGAGGTCATGAACGGCGATATGTCTTCCTTCTGGGATGAGGTCAAGGACAGCTTCGCAGAAGTCCAGAGCTCCCTGGAGGCCCGCGTCTTCATGGTCGGACTCCTCCACGAACTCCTCTTCACCATCTATACCCCCGAACAGCTGGCCACACCCACCATCCCCGCTGCTCCCGCAAAGAAGAAATCTGCGGAATAACGCCGAAATAGGTTGTAATCCCCACCTACGACGCTATAGTAACCCCGCTTTCCAAATCTAACGTGCGATTAGCTCAGTTGGTTAGAGCGCTACCCTGACACGGTAGAGGTCGCTGGTCCGAGTCCTGCATCGCACACCATTTCAACAAAAAAGCCGCAAGCATCCCCCCGCTTGCGGCTTTTTTGTGTCTGTTCGAAATATCGCAGGGAAGAACACGGTTTTTTCCCCGGCAAGGGATATCCAAAGGACTGGGGCTGCCGCCCCCGCACCCCCGCCTTTAAGTCAGGGAGTCGGGCGCAGGCAGTAGATAGTGGGTTCATAATTTCCTCCGCAGGCGCTCTTCCGCCTACCTGCGATACCAGCATCCTTTCCCCTACCCCCTCAATTGCCAGCCCCCCGTAAGGCTATTCTGCACCCCTCCTCCCTCCCCCGCCGTCGCGCGTCATCAGAACCTTTCGAAAGTACGGAGCTATCGCATCCCTAATGTTATTCGGGGGGTCCGGGGGGCGCAAGCCCCTCCGTCCTTTGGAGATCTTTCTTCTTCATCATGCCTTCCCGAGACTCGCTTTGCTCTAGACACGCGGGGAAAAAAGCCCGCCCCCGCACCCCACTGCTGAAAAAAAACGTAATCAGCCAGCAATAAGCGGCTAGCGGCTAACCTATAAGGTACCAGGCGCTCTTCCGCCAAGGGTTCGCAGTTCCATTCTAGCGCATACCCTACGCCGCCAATTCGGGCGGCGATGGGTTTCGGCACGAAACCCTGGCCTAACTTTCTCCTTCCTCCTTCCTCCTTCCTCCTTTTTCAAAAGCGGCGATGCGTTCTGCCAGCTCAGCGGCATAGAGATCCAGATAGTCAGGGGAGAGTGCGGAGGCGTGTGGGGTGAGCCAGAGATTCGGGCAGGAGCGCAGGGGGCTATCTGCGGGAAGGGGTTCGGTCTCCATGACATCCAGGCAGGCGCCTGCCAGTCGATGAGAAGAGAGAGCGTCGACGAGTGCGGCCTCGTCCAGGGCATTTCCGCGTCCCAGATTCGTGATTGTGGCGTATGGGGGGAGCAGCGCGAGGCGGTGTGCGTCCAGGAAGTGATTTGTCAGGGGGCTCCGTGGAAGGACCAGGAGGACGTGGTCGGTATGCGGAAGGAGTTCATCTAGGTGGTCGGCGGTATAGAGAGCGTCCTCGGGGGTGAAGTAGTCCGGTCGGGAGTGTCCTGCGTGAAGAGAGACTCCCCAGATCTTTGCGCCCAGTGCCTTCAGGAGTCGTCCGGCGTGTCGGCCGATATTTCCGAAGCCGCAGATGGTGATGCGGGAGTCGCGGACGGGTCGTGCGATGGCATCCAGCTGGGTGCGTGGCCAGGGATCCTGTCGGAAAGTGGTGACTGCGGGGAGGAGTCCGCGTGCCATTCCCAGGATCATCGCCACTGCGGATTCCGCCATGATTGTCCCGTGGAAAGCGCCATTCCAGTGTTCCACGGTGGGGGGCCACTCCACGGAGAAGTAGTCCTTTCCGGCGGCGGGGGTGCTCACCAGCCGCAGCTTTGGCGCCAAAGCGAACCACTCCTGCCGGAAAGTCCAGGTGCTTACCACATCCGCCTGGGGCAACAACGACAGGAATTCCTCCTGGCTCCCGCACAAAATCACCCGCCAGGACTCCCCCAACAACCGCCCCAGACGCTCCGATTGCTCACGGGACATCGTGAAATCCGAAATCCCCGGAATCCGCAGATTTACCAAAAGAGTGCGCATAGAATGCAAAAAAAGGAGAAAGGAGGTAGGAGGAAGGAGGAAGTTTGGCCAGG
>CAZMWS010000152.1:0-5404 GCA_964570085.1 uncultured Lentisphaeraceae bacterium
CCGAAAGGATCCCCGCGTGGTCTCCCTGGAGGGCATCAACGCCCGGGAGCTCTCCACGTCATTAATCCCGGAGCCCATCGATCTATTGGTGGGGGATGTCTCCTTCATCTCCCTCACACTGGTCCTGCCACCCTGCGCACCGCTCCTGAAACCCGGCGCCTGGATCGCCGTACTCATCAAACCACAATTCGAGGCAGGACGCGAGGCCATCTGCTCCCAGGGAGTCGTACGCGACGAGTCCATCCGCAGACAGTGCGTCCAAAAAATCCAGGACTTCGCCCGCGAGACCCTCCACTGGATCCCCCTGGGAACCGTCCCCTCACCTATCCTCGGACCGAACGGAAACCAGGAATTCCTCGCGGCGTTCGTCACCCCGAAATGATATTCGAGGGGCGCACACAATCGCCCTAAAATCCCAATCCCACACAACAAAAAAATCCCCCGCGGAATCATGGTCCACGGGGGATTTTTCACAGAGTGGTATGCCCGGCAGGGATCGAACCTGTAACCTTCAGCTCCGGAGGCTGACGCTCTATCCAATTGAGCTACGGGCACACGCAAATCGTTAAGCGCCGTACCATAACCCGAAACGCGGGTTCTGCAAGATGCACACCCTGCATTCCGGGATTCTCACGGTCACTGTGGAGGAAGGCCGGGGGGCATTCCGCCGCCAGGACCACCGCCGCGGGGGCCGCCATTGCCGCCCATGACGGACTGGAGTTCCTGGACGCTCTCATAGAGTGCCTGTCCATCAGTTCCCAGACGATCGCCGAGGTCCTGATAGAGGATCTCCTGGACCTCCTCGCGCATGTCCATCATCTCACGCATGCGGTCGAAATCCGGGGGACCGCCCTGGGTGTCCTCGTCCATCTCCGAAAGGAGGTCCTTATAATTCTGGAGGGTCTCTTTCTGAGTCTGGGAGAGCCGGGAGGTATCCACGGTAGCCAGGTAGTCCTGACGACGCTGGCGCTGTTCCTGACGGCGTTGATCCATCTCCTGACGGCGCTTCTGGAACTCCTCGTAGCGCTCGGGATCGGTCTCCTTCAGCTTCTCCATGTCAGGGGGAGCCCCGGGACGACGACGGCCCTCGCCAAATCCAGGACGGCTATTCTGCTGCTGATTGCTGGCATTCGCCAATTGCTGACGAAGCGTGCGATTCTGCTCTTCCAGCTTGGCGATGTATTCGTTCAAGCCGGCCACCTCCTCGCTGGCATCCACGCCCTGCTGCACCACCACGGGAGGAAGCTCCATGGGAGTCGAGGTCTCCACGGGCTGCGCGCTCTCCTGCGCCGCCATTTCCTGGAGGAGTCCCCGGTAGGAGCGATAAGAGAAGAGCGCGAAGACCAGCGTCCCCGCCGAAAAGATCGCCAGCAGTGCCAGCAAAAGGGTGAGAGTGCGTGTTCGATCCATGGTTGTGTCCTGGTGTGACGTGTAAACAAAATGCGCTGAAAGAGAGAGGGCCATCCGCCCTCTCCCACTCCGAAAACAAACCCAAAACGCCACCCGGCGGCGTTTATTGTGAAAGTAGCGGATCGTCCGCTACTTTCACAAAAAAGTAGGAAGGAGAAAGGAGGAAGTTTGGCCAGGGTTTCGCACAGTGCGAAACCCCGCGCCGGAATCTACCGGCGCGTACATAAAGTGCGCCCGTATTGGCGCGCTAGTACCGCCAGTAGGCGGAAAAGGCTAGGTGGGGAATATCCAAAGGACTGGGGACAAGCCCCCCGCGCCCCCCGAATACTCTAGGGTTACGATCTGTATATAGAGGGGGCAGCCCTGCACCGCCCCTGCTGCAGAATTGCGCCGCAGACACCATATAAACCTCCCACCTACCCCCTCCTACAAACTCCCTCGCGAGGACGCCCAGTGCCCGCAGTAATATTCCAGTGTCTGCGTACGATATAACTTTTGAAGAAAGTGTAGGATTCTTTGGAAAGATATCGATATAAACCAAAAAATTGCATATATTTGGCAAAAATCCAAGATTTCATGGTAAAAAACACTGAGATAGCCCGATGATCAACCGTTTTTCCATCTCAAACTTCCGCTCTATCCTCCATCTGGATCTCGACCTAACCTACGGAGAATCGAAAGCCCCCAATGGACATCGAGAGTGGTCAATTCTTCCCTTCTTAGAGAACCGCGATATGCGTGTTGTCCCCGTGTTAGGTCTCTTTGGTGCGAATGCCTCGGGAAAATCCACGGTTTTACAAGCCCTGAATGTCTTCCAAGAGGTTCTACAAGGACATTCTGCCAATCTGTACATGCCCAATAAGCTTCACGACGGCCAGTCTTCAACCTCCTTTGAGATCTCTGGCATCATAGACTCCGGGAAGCCGTTCACCTACTCCATATGCTATGACGACAAAGAATTTCTCGCGGAATCCCTCTCCTGTAATGGGGCGATGCTCTACTCCCGAAAGGACGCCCAAATAACCCTCGGAGGAATCGTCCGGGGGCAATATAAGGAATCGAAGCTAGATGAGATCTACCGTGTGGAGTGCCTTGACCAGAATGGCAAGCATACAGGGAGCATCCTCTATAAATTCGCCACCCACTATCCCGGTCTAAACCAGACGCTCTCCAAAGTATACGAAATACTCTCCACACAGATTCATGTCTTCCCCGGAAACGCCTTCTCCAGCGCCGACGGCATCCACCAACTCCAAGCAGCCATGGGCGGACGCGAGGGAATCGCCGGGGCATTTCGTGAAATCGACGAACTTCTGCGCAAGATGGATCTGGGGATCCGACGCATGGAATACCTCCCCGCCCTCAATGACGCGGGAGGAAACCTCCTTGATGCCATTATGACCTACCACGACAACACCCAGGGCCGTGAGGTCCAATTCCGCTTCGAAGAGGAATCCATGGGCACCCGCGCTGCCTTCGGACTCCTAGGAGTATGCCTGGCGGCACTCCACACCGGATCTCTCCTCGCTATTGACGAAATCGACTCCTCGCTACACTCACTCCTCATCACTGCTATCCTCCAACTCTTCAAAGAAAAACGCTACAACACAAAAAACGCACAGCTCCTCTTTAGCGCCCAAAACACCGATCTCCTGGATCACGAACGACTCCGTGTCTCCGAAGTCGGAATTGTTGATAAAACCCTCAAAAACGGCACCTTCGTGACACGACTCTGCGAATTCCACGGACTCCGAAATATGGCGAACTTCCGAAAACGATACCTGGAAGGACGCTTCTCCGGTATCCCTTTTCCATATCTATAACCCCCACGGAGGAAATCCCATGCCACGAAAGCAAAACCGATATCTCATCATTGTATGCGAAGGACTTTCCGAATACGCATACATCTCAAGAGCTAAACCGCACTCTTCGCGAACTCGGTGTGCATGCAGTCCTCCGTCCTGTCTGCATCGGTAGTGGCTTCTACGCAAACGCAGTAGCGAAATTCCGCCAAGTCAAGAAGAATAATCCCCGCGATGCCATCCACATCTGGGTAGACTACGATATCTATGCGCGCAACGAGAGAAATTGCAGAGAGGAATACGAAAGACGCCCCCAGGGGATTCCGGCCTTCCTTTTCTCCCGACAAAACTTCGAAGACTTTCTAGCTACTCACCTTGATGTAACGCGCCTTCGCACATGGGTCGAACACTGTCGCAAAATAAGACACCTAGAAACGCCCCTCCCCTCCTCACGGCACATACCATTGTTCCAAAATGTCCTATTCCAAAACTATGAAGAAGATTACTTGCCCTTTGCCTTCTCCACCACAACACTGCGGCAAATGCTGGAAAACCAGGCGAAAGATGATATGCCCTTCCACTGCGATTTCGCAGATCTCATTCGCGGCCTCTTGGTAGGCTAACACCTCAGTCACCGCACAATGCAACCAGCACCTGCACCCCCCTGCGACGGTAGAACACCGCCGATAGCCTCGGCGGGATTCCCGCGGAGCGTCCTTGTTGCTAGCCACTAACCACTAATTGCTAAATACTTATGATGTAATTACGCCCGCGCTGCCGCGCCGCCTGCAGGAAGGATTCCGCTTGCGGTGTCTTCTCCGGAGGGATGGAAGA
This sequence comes from uncultured Lentisphaeraceae bacterium, assembly GCA_964570085.1. Classification (GTDB taxonomy): domain Bacteria; phylum Verrucomicrobiota; class Lentisphaeria; order Oligosphaerales; family Oligosphaeraceae; genus UBA1724. The sequence goes on from CAZMWS010000152.1 coordinate 4,047, forward strand.
GTGCCGTTGCGTTGGGGACAGGGAGATCCTCCAGCGAGAGATTCAGCAGGAAGTCGCCGGGGGCGGTGCGCTTTAGGATTTCCGGCAATAGCGAGGGCTCTTGGAGAATGGCAATGCGGGGGCTTCCGGGCGCTTGCAGCAGTGCGTATCCCACGGATTCCGCCTGATAGCGAATGTTCCATCGTCCCGTCTGGTAAGCGGGGAGATTCTCGTTGTAGAATTTCAGCCAGAAGGCGATGATCCGCCGTTCCCGAGACGTGAGGCGCCGCAGATCCATGGAGAGCATGGGGGTCCCCAGAAGTGAGGCGATCAGATGCCGTGAGACATTCACGTCCCGCTCGCCAGGCGCCCAATAGATGGGATCCGCGTGGACGGGCAGTCCATCGCCTAGAGCGACGCGGAGCTGTGCCAGCCGCTGGAAGTTGTCGATGAAATCGAAGGGGACATCACTGCACCGAAATTGTGTGGCGTAGGGCGCCATGCCGGGTGTGCAGTAGGACTGCCGGAACTCCACCAGTGCCTCGGGGCGCGCCTCCCGGATCTGTCGGGAGAGTTCCCGGACGAAGGCCATGGCGGCCGCGCCCACAGGTCGTTCCCAGGAGGGTGGGATATTATCCAGGAAATCCACCTTCAGGCCATCAATGGGGGTCTCCCGAAGGAGTCGGCTCAGCCGATCGGCCATGAGGGGCGTCTTGTCCTGCCGGGTCACATCCAGCATGCGGCAACCCTCCTTGGGCTCGCCGGGCAGCAGCGCATCGGCGAACTCTTGGGAATACGCCTGACTACGAGTGCCAATGAGATAGGGCGTCACCCACAAAAGATACTTCAGTCCCAGGCTCTGGACCCGCCGCACATGGTCGTTGAAATCCGGGAATTTCGCCTGGGAGACCCGCCAATCGCCGATATTCTCATACCAGGTGCCGAGGGTCTGGGGGGAGACCCGCTTGCGCTGGTCAAAACACCATCCGTCGTCCACAATCATGGTGCCGATGCCCAGCTCCGCGGCAATCCGCGCATTCTCCTCCACCCAGGCGGCATCCACAGTGGCGTGGACCGCATACCAAGTGCAGAAAACCGGTCGCCAGGCGGCCGCGGGAATATGCGGCGTGGGGAGCCCCAGTCCCTCGCGCCACTCGGAGAGCGCCTGCATCCAGGGAATCGGCCGACGATCCACGGTGAGCACCAGCGCCTCACCCTCCGCAGGCGGGAGAGTCTCCACTGTCACATCGTAGGTGCACTCCTCCTGGTTCATCTGCGCCACAATCCGGGTCTCACGCTCCAAGCTAGAGAGCGCCACCAGCGCACGGCACTGCCCCGCACTATTCAAGAAGACCAGCGCCGGGAAGTTCTTCTGACTG
>CAZMWS010000153.1:0-5336 GCA_964570085.1 uncultured Lentisphaeraceae bacterium
GTGGAATACCTGAAGGAGCAGGGAATCCCCCTTCCCCAGGAAGACGCCCCGAAATTTCCGCACTTGGGGGGCTGTCCGGGAATGCTTGCCCGCCGGATGCATCGTGAGGTCCCGAAGCCGGAGGCCCTGGCCGGCGGCGCCTCGGCGCTGACGCAGTGGCCCGTGCAGCTGAAGCTCCTGAATCCCTCCGCGGCATTCTTCGACAACGCGGAGTTGCTGATCTCCGCCGACTGCGTGGCGCACGCCTACGGCTCCTTCCACAAAGAGCTTCTTGCCGGACGGATCCTGGTGGTCTTCTGCCCCAAGCTGGATTCCGACACCGATGGCTATGTGGATAAACTGGCGGAGATCTTCCGCAAGCACGCCATCCGCTCGATCACCATCGCGCGCATGGAGGTCCCCTGCTGCGGCGGCACCGTCGCCATCGTGGAGAAGGCCCTCGCCCAGGCCGGAATCACCCTCCCCCTCAAAATCGTCACCGTCGGCATCGACGGCACACTGCAATAGAACCCCCAACACACTCGGAGAAACAACACTATGAGCAACATGTTCTGCTTCCAGTGCCAAGAGGCCTGCCGCAACAAGGGTTGCGATCTGGCCGGCATGTGCGGCAAAAAGCCGGAGACCGCCAATCTCATGGACCGCCTCCTGCAGAGCCTGAAGGTCCTGGCCCTCACGAAGGCCCCCACCCGGGAACTGGGACTCTTCGTGGTGCAGTCGCTCTTCCTCACCATCACCAACGCGAATTTCGATGACGAGCGCCTCCTGGCACAGATCGCGGAGTGCGAGCGGCTGACCGGCCCCACCACCGCCCAGGCGCCCCTGGGAGTGCTCTCCTGCGAAAATGAGGACATCCGCTCTCTGCGGGAGCTGCTGACTTACGGACTGAAGGGCGTGGCGGCCTACGCGGACCACGCGGCCATGCTGGGCAAAGAGGACGACGCGGTCTACGCCTTCTTCTTCAAGGCGCTGGCGGCGCTGGCGCAGGAGAAGAGCGCCGACGAGCTGACGGCGCTGGTGCTGGAGTGCGGTTCCGTGGCAGTGACCGCCATGGCGCTGCTGGATGCCGCCAACACGGGCGCCTACGGCAATCCCCAGATCACACAGGTGAAGATTGGCGTGGGGAGCCGTCCGGGCATCCTGGTCTCCGGACACGATCTGCGTGACATGAAGGAGCTCCTGGAGCAGACCGAGGGACAGGGCATCGATGTGTATACCCACAGCGAAATGCTGGCGGCGCACTACTACCCCGAGCTCAAGAAATACCCCCACCTCTATGGCAACTACGGAAATGCCTGGCACCTGCAGAACAAGGAGTTCGCGGCCTTCAACGGCCCCATCCTCATGACCACGAACTGCATCACGCCCGTCCAGGAGGCCTACAAGAACCGGATCTTCACCACCGGCATGGCGGGATACCCCGGAGTGCCCCATATCGCCGACCGCAAGGACGGCAAGCCGAAGGACTTCTCCGCCATCATCGCCCTGGCAAAGACCTGCCCGCCTCCCACACCCCTGGAAGACGGCGAGATCACCGGCGGCTTCGCACACGCACAGGTGCTGGCTTTGGCCGACAAGGTGATTGACGCCATCAAGTCCGGCGCTCTGAAGCGCTTCGTGGTCATGGCGGGCTGCGACGGCCGCCAGCGCACCCGCGAATACTACACCGAGGTCGCCGAAAAGCTCCCGAAGGACACCGTGATCCTCACTGCCGGTTGCGCAAAATACCGCTACAACAAGCTGCAGCTGGGCGACATCGGCGGCATCCCCCGCGTGCTGGACGCCGGTCAGTGCAACGACTCCTACAGCCTGGCCATCATCGCCCTGAAGCTCAAGGAGGCCTTCGGCCTGGACGACGTGAACAAACTGCCCCTCTCCTTCGACATCGCCTGGTACGAGCAGAAGGCAGTGGCCGTCCTGCTGGCGCTGCTCTCCCTGGGATTCAAGAACATCCGCCTGGGGCCCACCCTGCCCGCGTTCCTCTCCCCCGGCGTGGCGAAGGTCCTGGTCGATACCTTCGACATCAAGGGCATCACCACCGCCGATAAGGATATCGAGGACATGCTCGCCGGACACTAAACGCCCTACACACCGCAAGGAGGAGGCCGCGCCATCAAAACACGCGGCTCCCTCCCTCCTAACCTCTCCTCACTCTTTCGAAGCACGGGAAGCGAGAATTCGCTCCACGTGCTTTTTGATTTTGCCGAAGAGGAGATAGAGGAGTGCGGCGACCATCCACGCCAGGAAATACGAGACCAGATTATGGCTGAAGAAGTGGTTTCCGTCCATGGTGTGGCAGATCCCCATGAAGAATCCCAGCGCCGTGACGCCTCCGAATGCGAGCCAGCGGCACTTCTTTCGTTCGGGGACGAATGCGGCGCCGATGGGCGCGAAGCCGCCGCTGGCGTGTCCGGCGGGCCAGCCGTGGTATCGTTTGCTGCCGGCGGGAATGGGCTCGAAGAATGCCTGGTAGAGATTCCGGGGCTGCTCCTTTCCTCCATAGCGCACCAGCCGCGCGGGATACGGCACGCTACAATCGGATTTGATATTCGCCACCAGACAGGGAATCGCGATCATGGTGACCACGACATAGAGCAGTCCCCAGGCGAGACGCCGTTTTCGGATGGCGATCCAGACGATGATTGCGCCCAGCACGAAGCCGAGCTGTCCCAGCAGCCACTTCGGCCCCGTGTAATAGACCAGTCCGAAGCCGTGGTGCTTATCCAGCTTCAGGAGCCATCCCTCGCCGGGCGTGTAGAAGTGGTCCTGGATCCAGGTATCCCAGGGCGTGAGCTCGAAGAGCAGGATTGTAAGGATCAACAGGACAAGGGGGATAATCCAGGAGGAGTGTCCCCGAAAGCAGAGATCTGCGGGGGATTTCATTTGGAGACCTCCAGGACCTTCATGAGGGGCATGGCGCCAAAGACCTTGTCCAGACGCTTCGCCGCGCGGACACTGGCGCTCTGGTAGACGGCGATGGCGCGATCCAGATCGACCTTATCCTGCTCCCGGGAGCCCTGTCCGGTAATCTCGTAGGGAGTCTGAAGCCGCCAATGGACGCTGTCGTGCTTCCGCTGGGGATAGAGGGTGGTCAGATCACCGGTCTCGCCATTGAGGAATCCCAGATGCTGGAAGGTCCCGGGGAACGCGCGGCCATTCTCTTCGGATTCCCGCGCCACATCGAAGCCATAGAACTCGCTGACATAGGACCAGTTGAGCAGTCCAAAGAGGGTGGGCGCGATATCGATCTGGCTGCAGACGGTGTCGATCTTTTGTGCGGGGACAAGCAGTGGATTGTAGAAGAGCGCGGGGATGTGGTATTTGTTGAGGGGGAGTGCCTCCCGTCCGGAGGTGCTGTGGCAGTGGTCGGCGACCACCACAAAGAGGGTATTGGCGAACCAGGGCTTCTTGCTGGCGTCCTCCAGGAATTTCCCCAGCGCGTAGTCGCTGTAGCGCACGGCGGAGGAGCGGCTCTTCTGGGGGGCATCGATGCGTCCCTCGGGGAAGGTATAGGGTCGGTGATTGGAGGTGGTGAGGACGAATTGGTGGAAGGGAACGCCGTCGGCGTAGGCGCGGTCCGCGGCATCCAGGGACCACTGGAAGAGGTCCTCGTCGCAGCAGCCCCAGGCATTGGAGAAGGTCTTTGGCTTGGAGAGAGGCGAGGTGCTGTCCTGAATCTCGTAGCCATTGGCGGAGAAGAAGGCATTCATGTTGTCGAAGAAGCCATTTCCTCCATAGAGGAAGGTATTCCGGTATCCGCGCTCCCGGAAGAGGCGCCCCATGGAGAACATGTCCTCGTAGTTGGTGCGCTTGACCAGGGATTGTCCGGGAGTCGGGGGTATCGAGAGCTGGACGGCCTCGATGCCGCGGACAGTGCGGGTGCCGGAGGCGAAGCAGCGGCGAAGGAGGATTCCGTCGCGGGAAAGACGGTCGAAATTGGGGGTGAAGGCCTTTCCTTCGGCCTCCAGCACCCCCGTGAAGTAGGCGCTGAAGCTCTCTTCCAGCACGAGAATCACATTCCATTCGTGAGGTTGGGCGCCATCAGGAAAGGTCACCACGCGCCGGATGTCCATGGGGGCGTCAGAGAGAAAGACCGAGCCGTCGCGCCCCAGCTCCTCCCGGAGAATGCCGCTCATCTTCTCTTCGGACATGGTGGAATAGAATTGCTCGTAGTCGATCTGGTTATGCAGGAAGGCGGCGGCCAGGGTGTAGACGCCATTGAGCGAGAGCTCCTGGTTATAAATGTTTCCGTGGAATGCAGGGTGGGTCTGGTAGTTGACAAAGAGCGTCACCAACAAAATCGCGCAAGCATGCGCCCCCAAGAAGGCAAGTCGCGGACGGCAGGGGGTATCGGAGGCGAACCAGGCACGCGCCAGCGGGCAGCGGAGCTGTCCCCAGAGCAACCACAGCGCAAGCGCCAGGATCCCCAGCACCAGGGGCACAATGGGATAGGATTGCCAGATATTCCCCAATACCTCCGTGGTATATGCCAGATAATCCACGGCGATGAAGTTGAAACGGGACGCAAATTCCTCCCAGAAGAAGAACTCGGCCACCGCGGTGAAGAAATACACGAAGTTCAGTGCACAGAGCCAGGCACACAGGAGAATCCGTGTGCTTCGGCGGGCGAAGGCGCGCCGGGAGACGAGCGCCAAAAAGAGGACGAGCGGCGCAAGGAGGAAGAGCTCCACAATGACATCGAAGAGGAGTCCGGTGGCGAAGACGCCCACGAGATCCCAAGGCGCATAGGAGGGTTCAGAACCGCTGTAGAGCAACAACCCCACGCGAGTCAGGGCAAAGACCGCCAACCCCGTGAGGAACGACAAGAACGCGCCATAGAAACGCGCGGGCAAAAGATGCTTGGGAGAGATGGAGATGCGCATAGTGACCTTCCTTGTTTTGAGAACTCGTTCAGGACTCGGAAATCGTCTATGCACAAAAAATAAAAAACCTACATAACCAAAAAATGAAGCCCAAATTACCACTTGGCAAGAATGGGGAAAAATACAAAAAAAAGGAGGAAGGAGAAAGGAGGAAGGAGGAAGTTAGGCCAGGGTTTCGTGCCGAAACCCATCGCCGGGATTCCCCGGCGATTGCGCCAATTCCGCCGTCCTATTGGCGGCGGGGAAAATATCTAGGGGAAGCGGGGGCACGGGGACGGGCGCAGTACCCCTGCTGGCTTCCAAGGCATTTTTTGCGGGGGTCCGGGGGCGCGTCTAGGGAGATAAGCGCGTCTCTATGTGGCGGGTCATCCAAAGGACGGAGGGCTACCGCCCCCGTACCCCTGCTAGGCTACCAAAGCAATTCTTCTACCCCAAAGGGTAGCTATACAGGCC
>CAZMWS010000154.1:0-5294 GCA_964570085.1 uncultured Lentisphaeraceae bacterium
CGCACCCAAAAACTTCACGGACAATAAGATAATCGCGATTGCCCACCACACCCCCAAAAATATCGCGATATTCCCAAAGATTCCCAATTATCGCGATAATGTTCACGACTTTCCCGGAAATCCCCCCCCGATATCATGATTTCATCACGATTCCCGAAAAGAGCTGCTACTGTGTCCTCAGTCGGGGATCGAGGGCATCGCGGAGGGCGTCTCCGAAGATATTAGCGGGGAGGACGAGTCCGAGCATGAAGACGAACGCGCCGGTGAGTTTCCACCAGATCACGGGATCGCGGGTGAGTTCCGAGCGTGCGTCATTGATCATGGTTCCCCAGGACATGGTATCGGCTCCCACGCCGATTCCGAGGTAAGTGAGGACGGCCTCGGCCAAGACCTCGGAGGAGAATCGGAGGACGGTGGTAATGAGGACCACGTGGAGCACATTCGGCAGGATATGCCGTGCCAGGACTTTCCAGGCGGGGGTCCCGAGGGTGCGTGCGGCGGCCACGAACTCGGTTTCGCGGAGCTTGAGGGTTTCTGCGCGTAGGAGTCGGCAGAGGCTTGTCCAGGACGCCAGTCCCATGGCGATGCAGAGCTGGAGCAGTCCGTTTCCAAAGATGACCATGAATGCCGCCACAAAGAGGACCGTCGGGATGGAGCTAACGACGGTGTAGAAATACTGGATGGTATCGTCGACCCATCCGCCGAAGTATCCCGCAGCCATTCCCAAGAGGAGCGCGAAGGGGATCGCGACCAGCGTGGTGACGAGTCCCACGATGATTCCTGTGCGGATGCTCTTAAGGCAGAGGACGAGCACGTCCTTTCCGATGCGGTCGGTGCCCAGGAGATGTGCGCGGGGATGCTGGAGTCCGGGTCGTTCGCGGAGGAGCCGTCCCTCGGGAGTGGTGGTGGTCTCGGCGGTGAAAAGCCGGTCTGCCAGCGGAGCGGAGTAGGTCTTTTCGGAGCGGTGCTCCAGGGGTGCCAGGAGACGATCCAGCACGCTGCGTCCGGGGGCATAGAGAATCTTCCCTTGCTGGGAACGCATCACCGCCCCCGTCTCGTCACGCAACGGGGAACACCACCCCACGGAATCCAGCACCGCCACCAGGAGATATGCCGAGAGGATGGCGGCGGAGACCATGGCGCCCTTTCGCGCGCACAACTCCCGCCCCGCCAGCCGCCAGTATTCGCGCTTTGCTGCGGCGTAGGCCAGCAGGACTGCGCCCAAGAGCAGTGCGGCCACAATGAGATTTTGGACAAACCAGGGCATGAAGAAGAATAGATTTCAGTAATGGATTCGTGGGTCCACCAGGGTGTATGCCACATCCGCCAGGAGGAGTCCGGCGGCGTAGAGGACGGCGCCCAGGAAGACCATCGCGCGGACTACCGCGAAGTCCTGTGCCGCGATGGCGTCAATGGTGAGTCCGCCCAGTCCGGGAATTGCGAAGAATTTCTCCAGAAGGAGATTCCCTGTGAAGAGGACCAGCAGATAGATGGGGATATTGGTCACCACGGGAATCAGGGCATTCCGCAGGACGTGCCGGAAGAGGACCACATTTTCGGGAAGGCCCTTCGCCCGCGCGGTGCGCACGTAGTCCTGGGAGAGCTGTTCCAAGAAGAAGGTGCGGTAGAGGCGAGTTCCGGAGCCAAGTCCCGCCAGGATTCCCACCAGTGCGGGCAGTGCCAGGAAGCGGAGCATCCCGATGCCGGAGGCGTATCCGGAGACGGGCGTGAGCCGAAGCTTCTGTGCGATGAGGAACTGTCCGAAAATGATGAAGATGAGGGTGGAGATGCTCATGAGGACCACGCAGAGGAATTGTCCTGCGCGGTCCAAGCGGCTTCCGCGGGCGGCGGCCATCTTCATGCCCAGAAAGAGATTGGCGGCGAGGGTCCCCAGGAAGATCGGCAGTGCCAGAGCGAAGGAGGGGAGCATCCGGGAGCGCACCTCGCGGGCGATGGGCTTTCCGGTGGCATCGGAGCTCCCGAAATCCCCCCAGAACATGGCCAGGCTCTTCCGGCAGAAGATGGTCTGGGTCACCTTGCCAAAGCCCGAGGCATCGCGGTTCCACAACAGCGGCAGATCGTAGCCGTGGTTGACCTTCCAGACCTCCACCGCCTCAGGACGGTCCGCCTTCTCCCCCAATGCCTGGCGCGCCATGTCATCCGGGGTATTCACCACGAAGAACATGGCGAAGACCAGCAGATTCACGCCCACCAGGATGGGAATGAGGTATGCGATTCGTTTTAGAAGGTATGGGATCATGTCCTAGGGAGAAAGGGGTGCACTCAGGCGACGCGGGGCTCGCGTCGACGCCGAGGCGGCAGGAGAACGAAGATGGTGATGGCCACCATGATAGCCACAGGCGGCCAGAGGCAGGGGCGGTTCCATTCGCGCTGGCGGACAGAACGCACCGCGGGATCCACCCGCAAATACTTCAGCGTATCATAGGCGATGCTCTGTGGCAGGTAGTTATGAAGCCAGGGCTGGACCAATCCCAGATTCCGCGGATGGAAATCCCAGACCACGGGTGCGTCCTCGCAGAGGATCCGGCTGGCTTTCCGAATGAGTTCCAGGCGCTCCGGGGAATTCGGCATGGTCTCCAGACGACGGAAAAGCTGGTCGAATTCGGGATTGGCATAATTCGCGTAGTTGGGACCATGGTGCTCCACATGGCCATTCTGGCTAGCGAAGAGCATGAGGAAATTCTCGGGATCCGGATAATCGGCCACCCATCCACGCTCGTAGAGGAACTGCCAATTGCCTTCGGCAATGCGCCGGCGCGAGCGATTCAGATCGAAGCCCCGCTCTTCCAGGCGAATGCCCAGCTGCCCCAGATGATTCGACAGCCACTGGAAGTGGCTCTTGAAATCGGGCTTTCCGGCGGCAGCGTGATCCAGATAGAGGACCAGCGGCTCGCCAGTGGACTCGTCCACGCCGCCGGGGTATCCCGCCTCGGTCATTAGGCGCCGGGCATCCTGGAGATCGCGGCGCGCGGAGGCGTGTCCATCCCAGCGGTTGATCACCGTGTTCATGGAATCGGGGGGCTCCGCGGCGCCGAAGATTCCAGGCGGAAGGATGTCCTCTGCCATGACGCCATTGCCATTGCGGAAGATCTGGATGTATTGCCGGACATCAATGGCGATGGAGATCGCCTGGCGCAGCAGCCGCTGACGCCTGCCCTGCCCTCCCACCACGGGATCCTGCTGGTTGAAAGCGTAATAGTAGCTAATGGGAGGCACGGAGGTGGACATTCGGATGCCGCGGGACTCCATTTCCGGGGAGAGTGCCAGATCGCCGCCGCCCGCAGGGATGCTCAGCGCCTTGTCGAACATATCGGCGGGCAGTCCGGAGTAATCGTAGTATCCCTGGAGGAACTTGGTCCAGGCAGGAAGGTTCTCGGGCTCCCAATGGAAGACCACACGGTCCAGGAAAGGCAGTTGCTTGCCGGCGTCCTCCAGTAACTCCGCGCGCTCGGCCTCGGAGAGTGCCGGATCCCCGCCCTCAATGGGATAGTGGAAGTCATGATAGAGGGGATTGCGCTCCAGGACCACGCGGAAATCCAGATCGCACTCCTTCAAGAGGAAGGCGCCGGTACCCACGGGCCAATGGCCGAAGGAGAGTCCCGCTTCCGCCACATCCTCCCGCTGGAAGAACTCCAATGCCTCCCAGGGAACAGGAGCGAAGTAGTGCATGGCGAGCCAGTAGAGGAACTGCGGATATTTCCGGGAGAGGACAAATTTCACTGTGTGGTCATCCAGGATTTGGATGGCATCGCAGGGAATCTTCCGATAATCGGGAAGACTGGGTCGCGCCGTCACGCGCTCGGGGCTCTCGCCAGCGGCAATGCGCTCCGCATCCAGCCGGTCAATCTCTTGGGCGATAGCCTGCCGGCATTCGGTGAGGCCCGTCAGGAAGCCTTCCAACTGGGAAAAGACCGTACATCCGGAGCGGGGATCGCAAAGACGGACCAGGGAGACCCGGAAGTCCTCTGCTTTCAGCGTCCGGCTCGCGGTCGGCTGGAAGTCCCAGGGGCTCTCGGGCTCCGCCGTGGCGGCAGCGCTCTCGGGAGCAAAGCAGGGATGCGGCTGATAGGAGACATCCTTGCGCAGACGCAGCACGTATTCCACGCGAGAAACGGAGTCGGCATCGGGATCCGCATCCCCCAGGAGATTTCCGGCGGCATCGAAGTAGCGTGCTTCCGGCAACGCCTCCAGCAATTGCGGGATCAGCTCGTAAGGACGTTTCAGATAGTGGTATGCCAGCGGCGACTCCACCACATTGGCCAGGATGGCGATTTCGTGGATGTAGTTGGCGGCGGCGGGATCCAGGTTCCGGACCTCCGCGGTGAGGGTAGTATAGAGGGCATTCGCATCGGCGGCGCCCTCCTCCCAGGGATTGTTGCCACAACGGCGCAACGCCCCCAAGAACAGCGTCCACACCAAAGCCAGAACCAGAATTTTCTTCCAAGGTAGCGACATCTTTCCCAGCGCGGCTCCCTAGCTGCGGAAGCGCTTCCGCAACTCCGATTCGGTGATATGGACCATGGTGGGCAGCCCCGCGGGATCCGCGTAGGGCATTTCGCATGCCATGAGCTCCTTCAATAGCAGGAGCTGTTCCTCGTGGCTCAGCGTATCCTTTCGACGAATGCCATGGCGGCTCGCCAGCTGTGCCAAATGAATTGCGCTCTGGCGGTTGGTCACGGTCTCCTGGCGCAGGTCATTCAGGATATCGCGGATCGTGGTATCCAGATCCTTGTCGGGAAGACTGGGTGGCACCGCAGTCACCAGGAAGGTATGGGATCCGAACTCCTCCACGGAGAATCCCACCGACTGGAAATAGGGGATCTCCCGCGCCAGCAACCGGGCTTCGTCCGGAGCCAGATGGAGAGTCACGGGAATCAGCAACGGCTGCTTCAACGCCTTCTCACGATGGAGGTTAGACAACAACCGCTCAAAGAGAATTCGCTGGCTGGCACCACGAATATTCACCACCACTAACCCCGAGTCACTCTCCGCCAAAAGATACTCCTTCCCCAAGGGCGCCAAAAGACGGAACGCCGCAACAGAAGGCGCAGAAATAGGCGCTGAGGTCGGTGCTGCAACAGATGCACTCTCCTCTGGGGCGGAAGCAACGGGCGGCTGCGGCAGTGGCTCCGGGGCGAAAGGAAGCGGCGTCTGGATAGGGCGCGGCGCCTGCGGCATCACAGGAGTGATAGGGCGTGTCGGCAACACGGGCTGTGAGGGGCGGACCGACTGCTGCGGAGGAGGAGGCGCCACCGGAGGCGGGGTTGCCACGG
>CAZMWS010000155.1:0-5217 GCA_964570085.1 uncultured Lentisphaeraceae bacterium
TGGAGTGGGTATCGGGGAATTCCAGCCGGTAGGGTATGCCCTGTTTGCGGAAGATGGGATCCAGGAAATCATGGATGCCCTCTTCCAGTTCGGAGAGGGGGAGTCCCTGTCGGCGCATCATGTCCAGCAGCACATCGCGTTTCAGACTGGCGAGGCGCTGCTTCACCTCCTCGTCGCGGTCCTCCACCATGTTCTTCAGGACCATGAGTCCCGTGCGCTTGGTGACGGCGTCGTAGGTCTCCGGACGCAGGGAGACCGTGAGGATCTTCGGTTTCGGGAATGCGATGACCACGGTTCCGTCGTCCTCCAGGCGCACATCCTCGTCCGTCAGTTCGTTGAGATCGAAACCATAGAAGACATCGGCCATAATGGAACCGCGGGTCTCCTCAATGCCATACCAGGAGGCGCGGCTGGCATCCAGATTCGCCTGCCACTCCTGCCGCTGGGTGGTCAGGAAGCTGAGCTTCTCGGTCTTCAGGATACTCCAGGTCATCTCCACACGCTGCTCTCCGCCGTCATCGGTGAAGACCGAGTAGAGCACCAGCGCCGCGCACACGACAATCACCATGAACACCAGTGCGAGCCAGGCCCGCCAGGGGACTCCGCTGGAACCGCCATTTGTGCGCTTCAAAAGATTCATGGGTGGTTGCTCCTAGTAAAAGGGGTGGGAGATGCGTCCCGTTATTTCCCGAAGGGGGTCTCGGCGAGTGCCTTGCTCCATTCCCGAAGAGAGGCATCCCGTGCGCCCAGGACCATCCAGGCACGGAAGCCCCCCGCGCGCAGGATCGCCTCGGCGTCCCCACGCTCCGACACGGCCTCCACGGCAACTCCCGCCTGACGGAAGCGCTCGGCGACCTCCTGCGAGGTGGGGGAGAAGTTGACGGTGCCGCCGGCGTAGTAGACCGGCAGCATCAGGAATCGGTCGCCGGGATGGAGGCACTGTGACAACTGTTCCCGGAGGGCGTCCTCCATGAAGCGCAGAGCCCCAAAGCCGTGTGGCTGGAAGAGAATTCCCAGGGGGGAACCGAAGCGCTCCCGTGCGGCGCAGATGGCGGCGGCGATCTTCTCGGGATTGTGTGCGTAGTCGTTGACCACCGCCAGGGGCACGCCGTCACGCCGTTTTTCCTCAGAAATGGAAAAGACCTCGAAGCGCTGCCGCACGCCCTGGAAGGACGCCATGGCATCCAGGATTTTCCGGGGGTCTTCGTCGGGCAGCGCCATCCGGAGCATTTCATAGACCGCCAGACCATTGAGGGCGTTATGGCGTCCGGAGAGTCGGCTCTTTGCCTCCAGGCCATCAGGCGTCAGGAAGCGAATGCCCTCCGGCGTTGCCTGGTAGCCCTGGGGCTCCACGGAAAAGACGCAGTCCTGTCGCCCCGCCTTCGCCTCGGGCGCCAGCACGGGCAGATTTTCGGGGCGGAGGGAGCCCTTTGTGCAGCGGGAGAGAAAATTCCGGAAGACGGTCTGGAGCTCCTCGGTGCTGTAGTGGTCGTCTCCCACATTGAGCACCACGCCGAATTCGGGAGCGAACTCCGCGATGGAGCGGTCGCTCTCGTCGATCTCCGCCACCACGAAATCGGTCTTTGCGCAATCGGGGGTGCGGTAAAAGTTTCCGGGGGCGGTGGGCGTCTCCAGTTCGGGGAGGTATCCGCCGTTGACCAGCGTCACGGAGCGCCCCAGGCTCTTCAGGGTCGCGCCCAGCCATCCGGCAACGGAGGTCTTTCCGCAGGTGCCCGCCACCCCCAGGAGGGTCCCGCCATTGAGCGCGCAGAGACGCGAGAGGACCATTGCGCGATGGAAGACGGGCAATTCGGGAGCCGCCTGCGCATCGGGATTGCCGGGTTCGATGGCGGTGGTGAAGACGAATCCATCGGGATGGAAGGTAGCGGGGCCGCTGCCGTCCTGGGGAAAGAGCGGGATTCCCTGTGCTTCCAGCGCGCGGAAGAGGAATTGCCGCGCCGGTTCCGCCAGGCCGCGGTCGCTGCCCGCCACCTCGTAGCCCGAGACCTTCAGGAATTGCGCCAGGCCGCTCATGCCAATGCCGCCAATGCCCACAAGAAAGAGCCGCGCGGGCGGCGGGGGAAAATTCGAAGAGAAAACGATGTCTTCCATGAAAAGTCTATCGTGCGTGTTTTTTATGTGCGGGATCAGAGCGCCAGCCGGGTGAAGGCCTCCAGAGTCAGGTCCTTCCAGCCGGGAGCGGCCAGGACGGTCTCCAGGAGAGTGGCGCATGCCACGGCGTCATAGAAGGCGTCGTGGGGTGCCAATCCGGGGCACTTCTGCTGGAGCGTGGGGAGCAGTCCCAGCGTGGGTGCCAGATTCTCCAGCTTGTAGTTTCGGCATTTTGGATAGGCGGCTTTCGCCACGGCGAGGGTGTCCACCCAGGGACCGAAGCTCTGAAGGGGGAACTCCTGGGAAAGAATCCCGCGTTCTGTGGGTGCGTGGTGTGCCACCAGGACTTTTCCCTGCAGCAGCGGCCGCAATTCTGGCCAGAGTTCCTGGAGCGTGGGCGCCTGTGCGAGCTCGTGCCGGAGCTGTGCCCAGCGTCCGGGGGTATAGGGATTGAAGGCGTGTTCCTCGCCCACCCGCAGCAGCGACTGGAAGGAGCGCGACATATCCACCCTGCCCTGGGAGATCACCACCAGACCGATCTGCCAGGGCGCATTCATGGCCTCCGGCGCATAGCCCGTGGTCTCGAAATCGATGGCGACCGCCTCGGTGCAGGAGAGGAGCTGCTGGAGGAGCGCCTCCGGTGTGTGGGATGATGCGGAGGCTACAGCCATCGTTCCAGCAGCAGATCGGAGAGGATCTCCAGGGCGGACCAGAAGCGCTGGCCCTTCTTCTGGGAATACTCGGTGTATGCCACCCGAATGGGCAGCTCCTTCCAGCGGAGACCCGCTTTCTTCAGCTGTGCGGGGAGCTCCGTGGCGTGCGCCATGCGGTCCTCCCGGAGATCCAGCGCACGCAGCGCCTTTGCGGAGAGCACCCGGAAGCCGTTGTGGGCATCCGTGAGCCATACGCCCGTCAGAATACCATTGACCAACCGCGCCAGACGGAGGAGCCGACGGCGCTTCGGGGGCACGGCGGCGGTGTCCTCCGGACGGAGGAATCGTGAGCCCAGGACCGCATCCGCCTGACGGGAGCGGAGGAGTTCCAATGCCGGCGGAATGGCGGCGGCGTCATGCTGTCCATCGCCATCGAAGTGCACCACCGCCTCCGCGCCATGTGACAGCGCGTATTCGTCGCCGGTCTGGAGGGCGGCGCCCTGTCCCCGATTCAAGGGATGTCGGAGGATAGTGACGGGCTTTCCGGGCAGGCGGAGGGGCTCCGGGGAGCCGTCGTCCACCAGCACCACGCGATAGCCCTCCTGGAGCAGTGGCTCGATGGTGCGGGCGACCACCGTGGGGTCCTCCCGATAGCAGGGAATAACAATGAAGACGGATTCGTTCATCAGAGAGGGGGCAGCATCTAGGGCGCCGCATCCTTCGGCGCATGCAAAATGTATCCCCTTCCGATGTCACCACTGCGGCTGCGAATCCAGGCATCCCCCGAGACATCCCAGAACCAGTCGCTGGATTCCTCCGGCAAATCGAAGGATTCGCCCCAGACCGGTCCCCGGAAAAGGCTGCGGGCGTCATCCATGGCCGCGGGAGTCACCGTCAGGGATGCCTCGGGATTCCAGTGCGGGCATGCCCAGAAGCCGGTGCCGGCGGGGAGGACGCCCTCCCGCAGCTGGAGGTATCCCGTGCGATCGGCATTGAGCACCAGGAGGAACTCCGTGCCCAGGGCATTGCAGAGCTCCGCGACCGAGGCCTCGCCCGGCAGCGAGAGCGGCGACCACTCTCCTTCGGGGATCCCCTTCCAGCATCCCGCTAGCGTCGACAGCAGTTTCTCCTGAGGAGTCGTGGGATCCGCCGGCGCCAGGGAGTCATCCCGGAGGTCTTCCAGCGTGAGCGTGACTCCTGGCGGCAGTTTCACGGTGTACGAGAGGGAGTATTCCGCGCTGGCGCCGGCGGCGTCGGTGACTCGGAGGAGCAGCGTGCCGCTTCCCAGCTGGGCGAAGGTCGGCGAGAGAGTCAGAGTTCCCTGGGACTCCTCGGAGGGCGTGGCAACCACGGAAGCCCAGTCTGCGGCGGATTCCACGGCGAAAGCGAGGGTATCGGGGACGGGATCCTTCAGATCCGGATCGTCCACGAAGAGCTGCAGCGTAGTGGTCTCGCAGGCAGTCAGTTCATGGGAAGCGGGCATTTTGTCAGACCAGACAGGCGGGTCATTCACGGGAGTGACCGTCACTGTCCAGGTGACCTTCCGGGAGGTGGTGCCGTCGGTGATTTCCAGCACGAAGGAGTCCTCGCCGCAGAAATCCGCCTCGGGCTTGTAGTAGACCCGCGTGGAGGACATGGTGCCATCGGGGGGCGCCAGGCGCAGCGTGCCATGGGAGGTCGGCTGCGCGATCCAGGTTCCCACGGCATCGCCATCGGAGTCGCTGCTCCCCAGCCGGAGATTCGTCTCCTTGCAGTCCTCCTGGAGGTCATTGAGCTTCGTGACATTGAAATCGGGCGCGGTATTGGACCACTCGGGGTCTTCCCACAGGAAGGGCACCACGGCGCCGGTGGCGGTCTCCTCGGTGCCCTGGATGGTGAGATCCGCGCAGCTGACCATGGCGATGTATCGTCCGGAGGGAGAGAGCGCGGGCTTTTCCACATCGCGGGTGGTCTGCGGAGTCAGGCACTGGGGCTCGGCATCGGCATCCGTCAGATCCAGCAAATAGACCCTGGAGGACTTTTCTCCATCGGGCGTCGACTGGTAGCAGAGTCGCCGGCCATTGCCGGAGAGGGAGAGCGCCGTGGCGTCTTTGGGCAACGGCAATTCGCGCACCGTGGGGGAATTATAGCCGGTAGCGTTCTTCACCCAAAGGAAGGCGCCGGAGGTCTCCTGGCAGAGGAGCCCGCCGCCATCGAGGGTCATTCCCCAAAGAGCGGAGAAGGTCCGGTCCTTCAGAAGAGCGACTGCCGTGGCGTTGCGTCCAAAGCGGCACTGGAGCTTTCCTGTGTCGTCCAGCCACGCCAGCGAATCGCCGGAGGCGGAGAGCACGGGGCTGTAGGCGGGGGATGCCACCTGTTGCCAGGTAGCGCCATCGTCCTCCGAGAAGAGGAGCGCGCGAACACTGTCATTCTGGCGAATGCACGCCACCGCGCCATTCCAGGAGACCCGCAG
>CAZMWS010000156.1:0-5187 GCA_964570085.1 uncultured Lentisphaeraceae bacterium
GCGACAAGGCCGATTCCGAGCGCAAGGCCGCGCCCCTGAAGCCCGCCGAGGACGGTGGTTCTGGCGGCGGCCGTGGCATGCGGGGCCTCCTGACCGCCTACGGTCTGAAATACGAGGACCTGCTGCGGTTGAAGGAGCTCTATCCGGATGTGCACATCCATATCCCCGCAAGAGAGATGCAGGTGCGCCTGCGCTACGGGCAGAACAGCATCCCCACCCGCATCGTGGGAACCGTCCCCTGGGCCCTGGAAAACTCCTCCTACTCCCTGGAGAAGGGCCGTTTTCTGGACGCGCAGGATGTGGAGCGCAACGAGAATGTGGTGGTGCTCACCGAAGCCACCGCCAGGATCCTCTTTCCCCTGGAATTCCCCCTGGGAAAGAATGTCTATCTTGGCGGACAGTCCTACCAGGTCGTGGGAATCCTCCGGGAACACGGCACACAGGACTCCGCCAATACCGCCTCCCGCAAGGAGCTCCAGAAGGCATTCATCCCCATCACCGCCGCGCGACGGCGCTTTGGCGATGTGATCATGAACCGCGAGAGCGGCTCCATGACCCTGGAGAAGATCGAGCTGCACCAGCTCACCCTCACCGCGCCCTCCGAGGAAGCCGTGGTGCCGCTGGCCGCCGCCGTCCGCGAGACCCTCCTCCAGACCCACAAAAAGACCGACTTCGAGATCACCGTGCCCCTGGAACTCCTCCGGCAGGCGGAGTCCACCAAGCGGATCTTCAATGTGGTGCTGGGCAGCATCGCCGCCATCAGCCTCCTGGTGGGCGGCATCGGCATCATGAATATCATGCTGGCCAATGTCACCGAGCGCACCCGCGAAATCGGCATCCGGCGCGCCCTGGGCGCCACCCGCACGCATATCGTGGTGCAATTCCTCACGGAGGCACTCCTCCTCTCCTTCTGCGGCGGACTCCTCGGCATCGCCCTGGGAATCGCAGTCCCGAAGACCGTCACGCGCCTCGCCGGACTCACCACACTCATTCGGCCAGACTCCATCCTCCTCGCATTCTCCATCGCGCTGGCCACCGGAGTCGTCTTCGGAATCTATCCCGCCATCCGCGCGGCGCAGCTCTCCCCCATGGAGGCACTGCGGCACGAGTAGATGGGAACCCCGAAGTCGCTTGCGGTCCGGGCTTTTCGTGCTAGATTAACGGCTCTTACGCACCCGTCCAGCCGCCCCGGAGCGGGGGTTTTTCCTTGCTTCGGAGACGAACATGCTTCTTTCTTCCCCTTGAAGGCGGCGACAGTTTACGACAGGTGGTCTGCAAGTAACGCAACAAACGGAGGACCAGAATCATGGCCACTACCAAGAGCGGCACCCACGGTGCCAAACACACCCTGTGCCGTCGCATCGGCTTCTGCCTGTGGGGAATGCCCAACTGCCCCACCAACAGCCGCGTCATCAAGACCCGTGAGGGCGGCGATGCCACCAGCACCCCCAAGGCCTATCCCGCCGGACAGCATGGCCCCACCAAGCGCCGCGTGAAGCTCTCCACCTACGGACAGCTGCTGCTCGAGAAGCAGAAGCTCAAGACCTTCTACGATCTCTCCGAGCACCAGCTCACCTTCATCTACCACAACTCCAAGCGTGGTCTGGGCAACACCGGCGACAAGCTGCTGGCGAACCTGGAGATGCGCCTGGTCTCCGCGGTCTACCGCAGCGGCCTGGCCCCCACCATCTTCGCCGCCCGCCAGGTGGTCAGCCATCGCCACATCCTGGTGAACGGAAAGGTCTGCGACCGCGCCAGCTATCGCCTCAAGGCCGGTGATGTGCTCACCATCAACGAGCAGCACTCCCCCATGATCGCCAAGATCGCCAAGGAGAGCTCCGCTGTCCTGCCTCCCTACCTGGAGAAGGACGCCAACGACAAGTGCAAGGTCACCGTCACCCGCGAGCCCCTCACCGAGGAGATCCACGTTGACGTCTCCATCATCAAGGTCATCGAGTACTACAACCTGCACTAATCCGCCGGGTTGAAGCCTTGATCCCAAAGAAGCCGCCTCCCCCAAAAGGGAAGCGGCTTTTTTCGTTTTACCCACGCAACGGCAAGAAAAAGAGTGTCTTGCGAATAATGCATGAATGCGGTCCTTGTCGGCATCATTACATTATGCGCCGCGCCGGATGCCCCCCCCGGAGGGCGTTCCGACAACCGCACCGTTTTTTCATACGATACCAGGAGCCGTTTTTGTTTTCCATGGAACCGAAGAGCGAGAATTCTTTTTTAGCCGAGCTATCGAATGACCTGGAGTCGTTGCGTTCGTCCGGCTCCTTCCGCCAATTGCGGGAGATCACCCACGAAGAGGGCGCGTTGGCGCGCTGGGACGGCCGGCGTTTCCGGAATTTCTCCAGCAACGACTACATGGGCGTCGGCGGCAACGAGGAGTGGCGGCGGGAATTCTACGAGATCTGTCCGGACCTGGGGTCTCCGGAGCTGGCGCAGTCCTGCACCTCCTCACGGCTGCTCACGGGAAACACGCCCGCATACACCCGCCTGGAAAAGACCCTCTCCGAGATGTACAACGGCCGCGCGGCGCTGGTCTTCAACAGCGGCTACCACGCCAATATCGGAATCCTGCCCGCCCTCGCGCAGAAGGAGGACCTGATCCTCTCCGACAAGCTGAATCACGCCAGCATCATTGACGGACTCCGGCTCTCCGAGGCGCCCTTCCGACGCTACGCCCACAACGACATGGAGCACCTCCGGAAGCTCCTGACGCAGCTCCGGGGCACCTGCCGGCGCGTCTTCCTGGTGACGGAATCGGTCTTCAGCATGGACGGCGATTGCGCGCCCCTGGCGGAGCTGGTGTCCCTGAAGCAGGAGTTCAATGCCGTGCTGGTGGTGGACGAAGCCCACGCGGTGGGCGTCCGGGGTCCCCACGGCGCGGGCCTTGCGGCGGAGCTGGGTCTTGCCGACCAGGGGGATGTGTTGGTGGGCACCTTCGGGAAGGCCTTCGGCTCCACCGGCGCATACGCCATCGTGGATCCCATCGTTAAGGAATACCTGGTCAACCACACGCGCTCCCTCATCTTCACTACCGGACTGCCCCCCGTGGTCCTGAACTGGAGCAACTTCGTCCTGAAAAACTTCCCCGCCTTGGACAAGGAGCGCCACGAGCTCCTGGCGAAGGCGGCGCGGCTCCGGGAGATCTTCCAGTCACGGGGACTATCCACCGGCGGCGATTCCCAGATCGTACCCCTCGTGGTGGGCGGCGACAAGGAGGCCTGCCAGCTGGCCGAAAAATACCAGCAGGCCGGAATCCTGGTCTTCCCCATCCGGCACCCCACGGTGCCCGCCGGCACCGCGCGACTGCGCTTCTCTCTCTCCGCAGCGCTCTCCTGGGAGGATGTGGAAGCGGCCGGAAAGCTCCTATGAGGCTCCTGCGGCAGAACGAAACCAACGGCAGGAAGGGGATCATCCTCTTCTTCACGGGATGGGGGATGGATCCCGCCGCCACCGCACATCTCGACGCCGGCGACTACGAGGTGCGCACCTTCTGGGACTACACGGCGCTCCCCGACGCACTCCCCGACGCGCTCCCCCGTGACCGTGAACTCCATCTGGTGGCATTCTCGCTGGGCGTCTGGGCCGCGGCGCAACTCCCCTGGGAACCCGGGAGCCTCCGAAGCGCGCTGGCCCTGAATGGCACTCTCGCTCCCCGCGACGACACGCAGGGCATCCCGCCCGCGGTCTTCGATGGCACCGCCGAAAACTGGCTCCTCCCCCGCGCACGGGAGCGATTCCTCTTCCGCATGACGGGGAGCCCCTCCGCCGCACAGGAATTCTCCTACGGCACACGGACCCCGGAGGACCAGAAGGCGGAGCTGGAGGCCATCGCTCGCGCCTGCCAGAAGGCCGCCGAGCCACCCACTCCGCAAAAGTGCCCCTACACCCGCGCGCTCATCGGCACCCGCGACCGGATCTTCCCGCCACAGACACAACGGCTCGCCTGGGAAAACGCCGGCGTCACCATCACGGAACGGGAAGTGCCACACCATTGCCTCGCGTCACTGAACTCCTGGGAGGAGGTCCTCAGCCTTGCCTGACATCACGCCATCCATTGAACGCATCCGACAGCGCTTTGCCCGGAGCCTGGACTCCTACGGGGATGCCGCCACTCTCCAGGCGGAGATGGCGCGCGCCCTCCTGGATGCCCTGAAGACCCAGGCGGGAAACGACTTTCCGCGGCTGCTGGAGGCCGGCTGCGGCACCGGAATCCTCACCGATCTGCTGGAAAAGGAACTCGCATACCGCGAACTGCTTCTGGTGGACCTGGTGCCGGAGTGCGCGCGCTTCCACCAGAAACGCCCCAACGCGGCCTTCCGCGCCGGCGACCTGGAGGCCCTGAAGCTCCCCCAGGAACTGGATCTCTGCCTGGCAAATGCCGTCTTCCAATGGCTGAAGGCCCCACAGGCATTCCTGGCGCGGCTCCGCGAATCCCTGAAGCCCGGCGCAATCCTGGCATTCACGACCTTCGGTCCACAGAATCTCCAGGAGATCCGGCAACTCACGGGACGCGGTCTAGAGTACCCCGCGATAGAGCAATGGAAGGAGATGCTGGAGCAGGAGGGCTATGAGCCCCTCTGCCTGAAGGAAGAGCTCCGCGCCCTGCCCTTCCCCACGCCACTGGATGTCCTCAAACACCTGAAGGCCACCGGAGTCACCGCCACCGGCGACGGCACACCACCCTGGTCCCGCGCAAGACTCCAGGAATTC
Organism: uncultured Lentisphaeraceae bacterium; assembly: GCA_964570085.1. GTDB lineage: Bacteria > Verrucomicrobiota > Lentisphaeria > Oligosphaerales > Oligosphaeraceae > UBA1724. The sequence continues at coordinate 4,726 of CAZMWS010000156.1, forward strand.
CAGAGACAATACCGGGAACGATTCTCGCTCCCCGACGGACAGGTCACCCTCACATACCACCCCGTACTGATCCTCGCACGACGACTCCCATAGGCAACCACACCGAACACCCACAGGAGAAACGCTACCATGATCCAAAACGATCCCCAGAATCCCTACGGCTCCACGACTCCCGTTAACATCAATGTCAATAACTACGGACAGGAATTGAGCCCCACCGTCACCAAAACCGACTGGCTCATCTGGATCATCCTCACCGCGATCCCCGTCGTCAATGTCATCATGTTCATCGTCTACGCCTGCGACAACTCCAAGCCCAGCCGCGCAAATCTGGCGAAGGTCTCCATCATCCTCGTGGCCGTCGTCTTCATCGCAGTCTTCCTCATCGGGGGCTGCGGCGCACTGGCCGCCGCCGCACTGGCCGGCGCCGAATAGAGCCGAACAGGACAATTCCGGACAATT
>CAZMWS010000157.1:0-5185 GCA_964570085.1 uncultured Lentisphaeraceae bacterium
CCCTGCGAAACCCTGGCCTAACTTCCTCCTTCCTCCTTCCTCCTTCCTCCTTTTTCTTAGCGGATATAGTACGCGATCTTGACTATTCCCTATCTCTTTTCCCCTCTAAAAAACACCCGCGGGGTTCCCGCAAAAAATGCATTCCTCTTCCGTTGTTATCCACCTAGACCGGCTCAAGGCGAACTATCGTCTCATGGTGGAGAAATTCCCTGGCTTCGCCCTGGCACCAGTTATTAAGGCGGACGCCTACGGGCATGGCATTCTGCCTTGTGCCCGTGCCCTGGAGGAGTGTGGTAGTCCCTACATGAGTGTCTTCACCGTGGACGAGGCGGCGCTTTTGCGGGAGAACGGCATCCGTACGCGGCTCTTTCTGCTGGGCGGCGCGCTGTTTCCCCAGGAGTGTGAGGCGGCGGTGCATCTGGACAATGTGGCGATCTGCGCCTGGAATCGCGAGGAGATCCGTGAGCTCTCCCGGTGCGCGGCAGAGGCGGGCCGCGTGGTGGATTTGCACCTGAAGGTGGACAGTGGCATGAGCCGCCTGGGCTTCTTCCCGGAGGAGTGTCCCGAGGTCATCGAGTGGATCCAGGGACTCCCCGGCGTGCGTCTCACCGGCGCATTCTCGCATTTTGCCAGCGCGGATTGTCCCGAGAAGGACTACACTGCGCGGCAGGAGGCCGCCTTCCGGAAGGCCATCGCCACTCTGCCTGCGGATGCACGGGAGCTCCATCTCTCCGCGACCCCCGGAATGTTGGCCGCACGTGGTCAGGAATACCCCATCGCACGCCCCGGATTCACCCTCTATGGCTATGGAAACGATCCCCGGACGCCCGGAGTGGTCTTTCAGCCTGTCATGGAGTTCTCCAGTCAGCTGATCTCCCTGAAGGAGATCCCCGTGGGCGCCGAGATCTCCTACGGCGGAATCTATCGCGTGGAGGGCGCGCCCCAGCGCGTGGCCGTGGTGCCCGTGGGCTATGCGGATGGCTATCCCCGCGCCTTGGGCAATTGCGGATACGTGTTGGTGCGGGGGCATCGTGCACCGATTCGTGGACGTGTCTGCATGGGGATGTTCATGGTGGATGTCACTGGCATTCCCGATGCCGCCGTGGGGGATCCGGTGGTGTTGCTGGGCAGCCAGGGAGGCGAGAGCATCTGGGCGGATGAATTGGCCGCCAAGGTAAAGACCATCCCCTACGAGGTGCTTTGCCTGCTGGGACGCCATCCCAGCCGTTCTTGGCAGGCGTAGGAGCCTCCGATGCAACCCTTGGGGGGAGGGCATTTCTAGCGTGTCGGGAGGGGGCGGACCTCCTGGAGGGGATTATGTTAAGCCGTTTGCGTTTCCGGGTTTTCCGTGTCCTTTGCGCATTGCGGGAGGACTGTGTTTTTATTTGACTCTCAAGGAGGCACATAGATGTTCGGTAAGAAGAAAGACGGTGGACAGTGCTCCGCCTGTGAGAATAGCAACAAGGGCGGTGTGCGTTGCCGCGTTTGCCGGACTGTCCGGCGAGTGGTAGTTGGCGTGATCGTGGTGGTGGCGGTGTTGCTGGTGTGCCTGCAGCTCTTCCTCACCCACATGACCCCCGTGGTGAAGAGCGCCATGGAATACTACGGTCCCAAGGTCACCGGCGCGCCTCTGACCCTGGAGAAGGTGAGCTTCTCCCTGATTGCCATGCGTTTCGAGATGACCGGACTGGTTCTGGGAAATCCCGAGGGCTACAAGACTCCCAGTGCCGTGGAAGTGGGTCGCGTCTACGTGAAGGTCAAGCCCCTCTCGCTCTTCACCGATACCATCCGCGTGCAGCAGATCCTGGTGGAGGATCCCGCCATCACCTACGAGGTGGGACTTGGCAACTCCAATATCGGCACCATCCTGGAGAATGTGGATAAGTTCTCTGGCGCCTCCGAAGATGAGCCCGAGGCCGAGGAAGCCGAGCCCGAGGTCGAGGAGACTGCGGAGGAGTCCGAGGGTGGCAAGAAGGTTGTCATTGACGAAGTGAAGGTCTCCGGTGGCCGCATTCGCCTCTCTGCCAAGGTCCTCATGGGTGTGGCCGCGCCCATCCCCCTGCCTACCGTGACCCTCCATGACATCGGGAAGTCCGATGAGGGCGAGGATGAGGGCGTCTCCATGATCCAGGCCACCTCCGATGTGCTGAAGGGCGTCTTCTCCAGCGTGGTAGATGTTGCCAAGAAGGGCCTGTCTGCCCTAGGCGATGGCGCGAAGGCGGTGGGCGGTGCCATTGGCGATGGCGCGAAGGCGGTGGGCGGTGCCATTGGCGATGGCGCCAAGGCCGCCGGTGAAGCCATTGGCGAGGGCGCCAAGAAGCTCAAGAACCTCTTCAAGTAACGCGGAATACACTCGTCCGCGCCTCCCCGCCTTTCGGGGCCCCTGTGGCGCCGGAGACGGGGCGGATTCCTTTCTGTCTCTAACCGTTTTCATTCATCAGCATGTCTCTCTCCTGTGGATTCGTCGGCCTTCCCAACGTGGGGAAGTCCACCCTCTTCAACGCCCTCTCCAACGGCAAGGCCGCGGCGGAGAACTTCCCCTTCTGCACCATCGAGCCCAATACGGGCATTGTACCCGTCCCGGATCCCCGCATCCAGGAATTGGCGCGTTTGGAGAAATCGGCGAAGGTGGTCCCCGCCACCATGCAGTTCATTGACATTGCGGGTCTGGTGGAGGGCGCCAGCAAGGGCGAGGGCCTGGGCAACCAGTTCCTCTCCCATATTCGCGGCGTGGATGCCGTGGCGCATGTGGTGCGGTGCTTTCGGGATCCGGATGTGGTGCATGTGAAAGAGAGCATGGATCCCTCCCGGGATCTGGATCTGATCCTCACCGAGCTCATGCTGGCGGATCTGGAGATGCTTCAGCAGCGCGTGGCGAAGAGCCGGAAGAGCTCCCGTTGCGGCGCCATGGATCCCTCGGCGAAGCTGGAGCTGGAGCTCTGCGAGCAGTTCGTCAAGGCGCTGGAGGCCGGCACCATCCCGCAGTATGACCATGAGGATGCGGAGCAGTGCAAGGTGGTCAAGGAACTGCAGCTTCTCACCCTGATCCCCGCTTTCGTCTGCGCCAATACCGACGAGGACAGCTACCGGAACTTCGGCAAGGAGCCCGTCACCCAGGCGCTGGTTGCCAAGGCGGCCGAGCACGGCATGGAGGTCATTCCCGTGTGCGCGAAGTTCGAGACGGAGCTGCAGGGTCTCTCTCCCGAGGAGGCGCAGGTCTTCATGGAGGACCTGGGAATCCAGGAGAGTGGCCTGCAGAAGGTGATCCACACCGGCTACAAGATGCTGAACTACCTGACCTTCTTCACCACCGGTCCCGACGAAACCCGCGCCTGGACCGTCACCGCCGGCGCCACCGCGCCTGTGGCCGCAGGAAAGATCCACACCGATATGCAGCGGGGCTTCATCCGGATGGAGGTCATCTCCTACGATGACCTCATGGCACACGGCAGCTGGAATGCCGCCAAGGAGGCCGGAAAGCTTCGCATTGAGGGAAAGGACTACGTGATGCAGGACGGCGATTGCTGCTTTGTCCGCTTCTCCGTGTAGGGCTTTAGACGGGAGCAAGGCAATCATGCAGAGCATGACGGGATATGGTCGGGGCAGTGCCTCCGGCGAATGTGGCGTTTTGACTGTTGAGATCACGGCGGTGAACAGCCGGAAGCAGGCGGATCTGCGGGTCTCGCTGCCCAAGGAGCTGTCCGCTTTGGATCAGCCCATCCGCCAGCGGGTCCAGAAGGCGCTTTCGCGCGGAAGTCTGAATCTGGCGGTCTCCTATCAGCCAGACGCGAAGTATCTCGCCGAGACGCCCCGCGTGGACCACGATGCCTTCCAGGCTGTGGCACGGGAGCTCAAGAGCCTGGCCGCACAGGCGGAGCTGCCCGCCGCGCCCACGGTGGGCGATGTGCTTGCGGTGCCCGGCGTGGTCTGCACCACGCAGGGCGCGCTCCTGGAGCCCGTGAAGGCGTTGTGCGAGCGGGCATTGGAGGAGGCGCTGGAGGCGCTGTTGCGTTTCCGCCGCGAGGAGGGCTTGCGGTTGAAGGCGGATCTCGTCCGTCGTGGCGAATTGCTGAAGGGCTATTTGGATGCCATCGAGGGCCGTGGTCCCGAGGCATTGAAGCAGATGCAGGAACGGCTGCGCGCGCGCCTGGAGGAATTGGGCGCGCGTTATCCCGCGGACGACGAGCGTCTGGCCAAGGAACTGGTCTTCTATGCCGAGAAGGCGGATATCACGGAAGAGGTGGTGCGTTTACGCAGCCATCTGGTGAAGTATTCCCAGTTGCTGGAGGAGTCGGAGCCCGGTCGGGAGCTGGATTTCCTGGGTCAGGAGATGAACCGTGAGGTGACCACTCTCTCCTCCAAGACGGCGGATCTCTGCATCGCCGCCGATGCCCTCTCCCTGAAGATCGAGCTCTCCAAGATCCGAGAGCAGATCATGAATATCGAGTAGGGCGTACCCGCTCGCATTAGATATACCGCATGGGTCCCCTGGAGGCCATCCGATCCTTCCCCCTCTCTCCACGACCCTGCTACGTGGGATTTTCGGGAGGCGGGGACTCCCTGGCACTCCTGGTGGCACTCGTGCAGTGCGGATGGCCCGTCACGGCCGTCCATTTCAACCACCAGCTCCGGGGCGAGGACGCCTTGTCGGACGCGCGGTTCTGCCGGGAATTCTGCAAAAAACACGGGATTCCCTTCCGGTGCTTCCGCCTGGATGTGACGGGGGCGCGTCGCGCAGGGGAATCCCTGGAGAGCGCGGGACGACGCCTCCGACTGGAAATGTGGTCGCGGCTCACCCGCGAGAATGGGCGTGTGGTCTTTCTGGCGCACCATGCCGGCGATGTGATGGAGGAGCTCTTTTTGCGGATCCTCCGTGGCGGCGGCGCCAGCGGCCTGGTGGGACTGCGGCCCCTGCGCACTCTGGAAAATGGCGTGCTGTTGGGGCGGCCACTGTTGGAGTGCCGCAAGGAGGAGCTGGAGAATTTCCTCCGCGACAATGGCATCTCAAAGTGGTGCCTGGATGCCACGAATCTCCAGCCCGTGGGAAGCCGAAACCGTATTCGCAATGAGCTGCTTCCCTGGTGGCGAGAGGCCTTCGGTACCGATCAGGGAATCCTCGCGACTATCCATGCACTCCGCGAGGACGCCGAATTCCTGGAGGAGGCCGCGCGGAATGCGCTTCCCG
>CAZMWS010000158.1:0-5149 GCA_964570085.1 uncultured Lentisphaeraceae bacterium
ATCTACCTCGATGCGCCACTCCTACAATTCGGCGCAAATTTCGCACGGGGCGGCACGCCCACCGAAAATGCCGCCACAATCGGTCCCTGGGCAGAACAGACGCCCGCCGACGGCGATTGGCTGAAGAATCCCGAGATGCCCGTCAATATGGCAGAGAAGGTCGCCGCCGCCAAAATCCCGGTACTGCTCCTCTATGGCGGACAGGACCAGACCGTGAATCCGGCAGCAAACTGCGAGCTCTTCCTGAAGCGCTTCCAGGCGGCCGGCGGCGACATCCAGGTCGAAAAACGAGCCCTCTTCGGACACCACCCACACGGCCTCGATCCCGACAAGACCGCCCTCATCACAAACTTCTTCCTGAAGTAACCCACCTACCCAAGCCGCCTAAGCTAAGGCTTTTGCCACCCTGCAAGGAACAGCTAAATGCCTATAAGTAAGAAGGGCCCTAATACTATATGCCGGCGATTGCCAGGCTTTGATTACTCTCGGCCCTTCTACTACATGGTCACGCTAAAGCGACTGCCCGGTCTTCTGCCATTTTCCGCAATTGTATCGCCGGGGCGTTGCGAAATGAATGGCATCACCCGGGCTTTCGTCCATATCATTCGAGATTTCTATAAGCGTGTCCCCGGTCTTGCTCCAATCAGCTGTTTCACGATCATGCCCGATCATCTGCATCTGCTACTCAAGATCGCAGAAGAAACCGCGGACCGTCCCCCTGCAAACAAAACCCTCGATTTCTATGTCAAAACCCTTTCTACAGCACTTTCACGTGCCTATTGGAACGTCGTAGCAAAGGCAGAATTCGTTTCTTCCCAAGAAACTAAGACTAAGGGGGTTGCCTCCCCAACACCTATCTTTTCCCCTAACTGGCATGATTGGATCGTAAAAAGCAAGGGCCAACTCGAGGCCTTTACACGCTATATCCGCGAGAACCCAGCACGACATTGGCTTCGCCAAACGCACCGCGAATACTTTCAACGCACAAACGAAGTTGAGTTCCTCAACCGCAAATGGTATGGCTACGGCAATCTCGCGCTTCTGCAACTCCCAGTGCTTACGCCAATGCGATACTCACGCAAGCTTCTCAAAGGCGGCGATGAGTGGAATGCTGCAGTCGCTCAAGCCACACGCATAGGCCCCGGCGGCGCAGGCATCGGCACCTTCATGAGCCCATGCGAAAAGGCCTGCGGACATGCATTGGGACTCGCTGGCGGACAATGGATCGTCCTATCCCCCGAGGGCTTCAGCGAACGATGGCACCCCGGACGCCAATACGAACGCGCCTGCGCCGAGGGACGCATGCTCTTTCTCTCACTCTGGACAGCGTCACCAAGCAAGCCCACAAACGCCGAACTCTACGAGCGCTGTCACCAAATGGGCGATATCATCGTCAATGGCCTGCAGTAGCCCCAGCCGCTCCTCTCCCCCCCCCCGGAAAAGCAAACTAAGAGTTTTGCCACATCCTCCCGGCCTTCCCCAATAGCCCAAACTAAGAGTCTGGCCGCCCCATTCCTCCCGACCTTCCCTGATAGCCCAAACTAAGAGTTTTGCCGAAACCATCCTCCCGAACTTCCCAGGTAGTCAAAACTAAGAGTCTCGCCGCCAGCCCTCTTTTCCCCCCCCACACCAGAAAATCCCCCTACGTGGCAATTTCAAATTTTTTCCGCAAGCGGACCTACTTTTAAATTTCCACCCAGGAGAGATTTTTTATGAACGGGGAATCCCCCTGCTCCCATCCAGGCACAAAAAAAAGACCGCGACTCTCGTCGTGGTCTTTTTTTGTGGAAATTGGAGCGGGTGATGGGAATCGGACCCACGTGGTCGGCTTGGAGGGCCGAAGCATTACCATTATGCTACACCCGCATTCTCAAGGGAACGCCGCTTACTATACACGCGCCCAAACCGTTTTCCAATGCCACACCCCAAAAAACGGATCGTCAAGGGCACTCCAATCAAAACAGGTCGCTATGTGTTCCTGTACGAGCACAAACCAGCACAAGCTGATTCTCCTGAATGCAGGAAACAAGAAGCCAGTCCGGCGCAATGTGGCATTCCCGAAAACCGGCATACATTGCCAGTTAGGGCGTGATCCCGTTTTTCCAAGGGCAAAATTTCCCCGTTGGCAAGCACCCTCAGAACCTCCACTAGATCCTGCAGATCTCTACCACGCTTCAGCATGCGCTTGCAGTCCTTTTGGAATTGCGTGGTTCGCAGAATCTCATAACTCACTTCTTCAGATCCTCCATTAGCTCATCCACGTTCGAAAACCGCTTCGCCTTGGGATCATTCAGCAGACGCAGTGCCTCCTTCATGGCCGCTATCGTCGTGGCATTTGGGGGATCCTGACAGACCTCGAAGGGCAATCCGCGCACAATCAACGCCTGGTGCAGAAAGATATTCACCGCTCCCGACAAACTCATGCCGAGGCTATCAAAAAGCTCCTCCGCCTGCTCCTTGATTCGTGCATCCAGACGAATGGTAAAATTCCGGTTCTGACAAGTTGTTTCCATAGGGCTAGGCCTCCGTATGCTTTTGGAAAACATAGGTACCTTAAACACATTTCATTCATTTTCAAATACAATATACTTAATATTAAATTCTTAGAAACCTATCTCTACACAAACTAGCCTTCTCTTACAATCATTCAAAAGAATCGCCGTATAGAACTGCGTCCCATATTCCACCAACCGCCTACTCCACTCGGAAAAGGTATGTGGTATTCGGTTCGGATTCGAAGGTGATCTGGTCTGTCTCCTGGGTAGAGAGGGTCTTTTCTTCAGGCAGGAGTTGGGTGATCTTCTGGGCTTTTCGTGGCAGGGAGACCGTCCGGTCGCCGCCGCCAGCGGCTCCGAAGTGGAGCCCCACATATCCCTGGTTGGCCACCAGAATGCCATCGGTGCCGGAATAGTAGATATGCACCCCGGCATCCACGAGAAATTGCCGCAAGACTGCGGGATCCAGGAAGGGCGTCAGCACCAGGAGAGTCGCGCCGCCCTCAGGATGTCGGCGAATCACCTGCGTGACGCGACGGGGGCTCTCTGGCTTCGACGGCGGAAGGCTCTGGATGACCTCCAGGGAGCCGTCTTCCTCGGGGACCTCCACCTCCAACGCGGGAACAAAGTCGACATCCGGGAAGTACCGCACAATGCGCGTGCCATCCAGGCTATCTGCCTTCACCACGCCGGACTGTTTCAGGGTCTTGTAGGTCCAGTCGCTCTTTCGAATGCCGGGAATTCCCGTGAGCTCCTCCATGCCGGCGAAATCCCCGCCGCGTGCCTCATCGACAAATCCTGCGTGATGAAGCCAAACCAGGGTCTTTCCACGCTCCCGCAGACGCTTTGCCTGCGCCACCAAAGCGGGGTTGTGCCGCACTTGATTCACGAAGACATACGCCTGATAATCAGGAAGACGGGGATCCTCCAGATCGCAGGAGAGAATGGTATCGCAGGGGGTGCCCGCCAGCGTCAGAGCGTAGCGCACCCGATCGGCTGCGGCATTATCCAGGTAGATTTTTTCGCACGACTGGTAGAGAGTGGATTCCATATCCACCACCACCGCCACCTGTGCTGCACTCTCGCAGGAGACGCGCTCCTCCCAAATGGGACGAAGCTTCTTCAGGTATTCCCCTACCTCGGGATCGCCATACCAGGCCTGTCCAAAATCAAAATACCAGAAGCCGCATCCGCAGCAGAGGGCATTGATGAAGTCCCGCGCCATCAGCTGGACAGTGTCCCGGGGCGTCTTCGCGTAACAGTGCCGTGCGCCAGCCGCCACATGCGTGCGGGTATCAGCCTCCACCATGTGCAGCTTTCCGCGAAGGCGGAAGCTCTCGGGAATTCCGCGGGAGATCTGCGAATATCCGAAGTCCCGATTCCAGGCCTCGTAGGGCGGCGGCGCAGAGCAGAAATCCACGTACGGGCTATCCAGGACCTCCTGCAGATAGGGATGCTGTCCCACGGCAGAGAAGGGCATTCCGAAAAAGTATCCGTAGTAGTTGCCCACAAGCTTTCGACCGCCACAGGCCTCTTTGATCACCTTGTCACCGCCTAGCATCAAATCCGCAGTGACGCGCGTAATGCATCGGACAGTATCCAGCGCGCGGGCATCCAGAATGGGATCGTAAAACGCGCCGCCCCGGGGTTCCCGGCGTTCCTGGAGAGTCGCCATGGAGGCATTCTCCAGAGTCACGCTGGGATCCCCCCAGGCCTTCTGCAAGGCGTCGTCAGAGCCGTATTTCGTGTGGAGGAACTCCCGGAATTTCCGGCGCATGGGCTGGGAGTCATCGGGCGCATAGCTCATGCCGTAGTAATGCCACTCCCGATAGAGCCCCATGTCGAACCGGTAGCCGAAGACACGCTTTCCCCAGGGCTGCGACTCCACATACTCCACCAGCGCCTGCAAAAAGCGGTAGAGCTCCCCGCGATAGAGCTCGCTGGCGAAGGAGGGCGCCACAAATTTGTCGTTGTTCTCATCATAAGAGACCTTCCCCTCCGAATCCAAATAGACAATGAGCTCCTCGGGATGCGCGGAGATCCACCAGCGGGGCGCCGTCCGGCACTCGATATCAAAGAGGATGCGCACTTCGGGATCCAGCAGCAGCGCATCCCAGGGCCAGAAGTCCATAAGGGAGAAGTCGTATATGCCGGGACCCCGCCAGATCTCATTCAACGCCGCACCCATGACCTGCAAGTGCAACCCCGCATTCCAAAAGTTCGATACGCTCTTCACATAAGGCGGCCAATCGAAGCGCTGGTAGTTGTGCGGACTGTAAAGAATGGGCACATAGGGTTCCGAACCGATGCGAATCATGGGACGCCCCTCACGATATTCCACCCGTACCACTGGATTCTCCTCGCCCTCCAGACGCTCCCGGATGGGACGCAGCCGCTCCAACCGCGCAGCGCCCTCACGTTCCCGCTCCACAATCTCCGCGTGGCTATAGAGGGGATCCATGAAATAGCTCTTCGGCCAGGGACCCTCGCTTACATCGCCATGACTCGACGGCACTACCGACGACGCTACCCCACCATGCCAAGAGGACTCCTTCGCGCAACGCCAATCCGCCGTCCGGGAAAGGATCTCCTCGAATCCGCCATCCGCTTTCTCCAAGGTCACCTTCGCCAAAACCCCGCCTATGCCCTTCCCA
>CAZMWS010000159.1:0-5116 GCA_964570085.1 uncultured Lentisphaeraceae bacterium
CCTTCCGCAGAATGCGGTGCTAGTCCTTGAATTTGTTGATGCAGTCCACGTATGCCTCCACCGAGGCTCCGATGATATCGGTGTGGGCGCCGAAACCGTAGTAGAGATCGCCGTTGTATTCCAGCTGCAGGTGCACCTTTCCCAGGTCGTCGCTGCCCTTGTTGATGGACTGCACGATGAACTCCTTCATGGTCATGGGGCGATTGATGATCTTCTTCAGCGCATTGATGGCCGCGTCCACGGGACCCGTTCCGGAGGCCGCCGCCTCGAAGTGCTCGCCGGCGATATTCAGGCCCAGGCTCGCCACGGGTCGCACATTCACGCCGCTGACCACCTGCAGGTAGTCGATGGTGATGTGTTTGCCGCTGTTGCGGTGGCTTCCCGCCAGGATCAGCAGGTCGTCGTCAGTCACGTCCTTCTTCTTGTCGGCCAGCTGCAGGAACTGCTGGTAGACCGCATCCAGCTTCTCCTGGTTCAGCTCCACGCCCAGATTCAGCAGGTGGTGTTTCAGGGCGGCGCGGCCGCTGCGTGCGGTCAGCACGATGGAGTTGTCGTCCAGTCCCACATCCTGGGGATTGATGATCTCGTAGGTCTGGGCATTCTTCAGCACGCCGTCCTGGTGGATGCCGGAGGAGTGCGCGAAGGCGTTTCTTCCCACGATGGCCTTGTTGGGCTGCACCGGCATGTTCATCATGTTGGAGACCATCCGGCTGGTGGCGCAGATCTTCGTGGTGTTGATGTTGATGTCCAGCGGAATGTCCTTCCGGGACTTCACGATCATCGCGATCTCCTCCAACGCGGTATTGCCCGCCCGCTCGCCAATGCCATTCATGGTGACCTCCACCTGCCGCGCGCCGTTGAGGACGCCGGAGATGGTGTTTGCCGTTGCCATGCCCAGGTCGTTGTGGCAGTGCGTGGAAATCACCACATTCTCAATGCCCGCCACGTGATCCACCAGGTATTTGATCTTGGCGCCGAACTCGTCGGGCAGGCAGTAGCCCGTGGTGTCCGGGATGTTCACCACCGTGGCACCCGCCTTGATCATCGCCTCAATCACCTTCGCCAAAAACTCGTTGTCCGTGCGGCCCGCGTCCTCGGCATAGAACTCCACGTCGTCTACCAGATTCCGGGCGTATTTCACGGCAGCGACGCCGCGCTCCAGGATCTCGTCACGGGTGGAGTTGAATTTGTATTTGATGTGCATATCGGAGGTGCCGATGCCCGTGTGGATGCGCTTGCGCTTGGCGAAAGAGAGCGCCTCCGCGGCCACATCGATGTCCTTCTGCACGGCGCGGGTCAAGGCGCAGATGGTGGGCCAGGTGACCGCCTTGGAGATCTCCTGGACGGACTGGAAGTCGCCGGGGCTGGAGACCGGGAAGCCGGCCTCGATGACATCCACGCCCAGCAACTCCAGCTGCTTGGCAATCTGGATCTTTTCCACGGTGTTCAGCTGACATCCGGGGACCTGTTCGCCGTCCCGCAAGGTGGTGTCGAAGAAGTACAGTCTGTCGCTCATAGTCGTTTGAATTTCCTTTGAGTGGGGGATTGTGGTTGGTTGGTAGTTGAATGGATTGCGCGAATCCTGGGAAAAGTGTGTTGGCACCGGGAAGAAATCGCGCGAAAGGGTGGGAAACGAAAAAAGCCCCCCGATCCGCGCGGTGGCGCCATGGAAGCGGGGGGCTCTTGTCTTTGCGTTCTCTAGACGATTCTAGGCAGACAGCACACAGCCTCCCGCCGGCCTAAGGGCCAGAAGGAGAAGACTGCTAAGGATGAATGCCGCGTCAAATCGCATGAGTTCGTGAGGAAAAATTGGTCGTGTCCTTTCGGAAACCGGCGTACTATAGCGAAAATCCGCCGGCTTGCAAACGCCGTCTTGGAGGAGGGGGCTTTTCGGGGGTATGGATTTTTTATCCCCGGAATGCCATGAAGAACATGAGGAGTGCCATGGCCAGGAAGAGGAGTGTCATGGCCGCCTTGGAGGCCAGGAGGTGTTTTCGTGCCCAGGCGGCCAGGCTGGTGGCGCCGGTTCCCCAGAAGGCCGCCAGCGTCACGCCCAATAGCGGCACCAGGAAGGCCAGGTTGTATCCGGTAAGCATCCAGAGGACCCGCGGCTGCAGGCCGCCATTGCCGAAGATCGCCGCGATGGTGGGCAAATACACCTGTCCTGTGCAGGCGAGCTCCATGGCGGAGACCAGGCATCCCAGGCAGATCGCCGCGGGAATCGCCAGCCAATTCGGGAGCTTCGCCCAGGCGTGGATCTTGTCGTGGATCTTCCGGTGCGTGTCCGCGCCGAGCCCCATCTCCAGATCCGTCACCTTCCCGGTTTCACGATACTTCAGGGTATCCCGCAGATGTAGCAGGAAGAATGCGATGCCGGCCAAGCCGAAGAGGCAGTAGAGCAGGGTCTTTGCCCAGAAGAAGCGGTTCAGCTGGTCCACCAGGAAGCCCAGGGAGAGTCCGTAGAGGAAGTAGGAGAGGAAGACTCCCAGACAGAAGCATCCGCCCACCACCAGCACGAAACTGCGGCTGCGCTTGAGGTAGAGGAGGTAGCTGATGAGGAAGATGATGGTGGCGAAGGCGCAGGGGTTGATGCCGTCCAGCAATCCCGCGGAAAGCACCATGGTCCAGGTGACGCCCTCCAGCAGCATCTCGCCATGGCGGATGGCCTGCTGGCGCTCGCTCTCCGAGATGGCGCCACGCCACCAGGCGTCGCCGGGCGTCTTCACCAGCGCTTCCAATAACGACTCCGCCGTGATCAGGCTGCCGTGGTGCAGGCCATTGCCCCAGGCTACCAGCGGCGTCAGATTCTCTTCGGTGTCCTTGAGCTGGAAGTGGTTCTTCACTCGCTCCATCATGACCTGTCCGTCCACCGTGGAGAAGTCATAGCGTTCCATGGACAAGGAGGGGATGAGCTCCTTCAGGCGCATGAGCTCGCGCTCCTGACGCGCACACTTTGCACAGCCCGGCGACGCCAAATACAGCAATGCAATCGGGCCCTTGTGCGTCAGCTCGCCGGGGAGGAGCGGCTTGGTCGCAACCGCCGGCGGCGTCCAGGTAATCAGGATCTCGCGCTCTGCAGATGCCACGGATTGCTCCAGGGGCGCCAGCATCGGGATCTTCGGCACGGAGTGGACCCACTCGTCCCACTTGCTGTCCTGCAGGGCCTCTGCGCCCTGGATCCAGTGGGGTCCCGCCAGAAAGACGGGGAAGGCCTCGGCGGGCTTTTCGGGGGGCAGGGCCTCCTCCAGGTTTCGCAGGAATTGATAGCCCTCCTCTGTGTCAATAGAGATATAGACCAGGAGGGGATCGGTGAATGCGGCCGTGGCGGACCACGTTTTCTTGAAGGCACCGCACTCCTCGCAGGAGTCCGAGCCGAAGAGGAGCAGATAGTCTCTGGCCGTCAGTGGTGCGGCCAGGATGCCCAGGAGCGCCAGCGCCAGGAGGAAGAGCGCCGGCATCAGACTTCGGCTTTTGCGGGAGCGTGACATGGTCGATTCCTATTCCAAGGTGATGATGATGGGTCTGCCCTTGTTTTCCTGACGGTGCGGGAGAATGCGCACTTCCCGCACGTCTCCCTGGAAGCTCTCCGGAGTCACGGTGATCTTCAGCTCAATGCCTTTGGGATGACGGATCTTCTCCAAGATTACGCCCTCGGGCACCTCGAATTCCAGGTTCGCGAAGAGGTCGTCCCAATCGTGGTGCTCCTTGACGAAGCGCAGGGGAATGGCGTCCTTCTGCTTCAGCAGATTCAGGCGCATCATGTCCTTGGGATTGGCGGCGGGATCCCCCGCCTTGCGCTCTTCCTGCAAGCCCGGCACCTCGCCGTAGGCAAAACGCTCGGTCAGGCTCCCCGCCTCACGGAGCTTCTCTTCCTGGATCTTCCAGGTGCTGGGAGCAAAATAGACCTCCTCGCCTACGTGGGCATTCAGGGTCAGCTGGAGCTGCCGCGCCGCGGCGGGACGCGTAATGGGCACATTGTAGAGCACCGCCAGGTCCCGCGTGTAGGGCAGGGGCCCCTTCGAGGTCAGCGTCAGACGGTACTTCTCGCCGGGCTCCAGGGTCGTCAACTCCGCAGTGAAGAAGCGGCTCTCCGGCAATTCGCCGAATTCCAGTGGTTCGGGGAGCTCCGGATTTTTCTGGATCTCAAAGACCGTCTCCCAGGGACCCACGGGATTCCGCAGATCGCCCAGTTCCACGGAGTCGCCGGGCTTCAGGATTGCCGGTGGAAGAATATATCCGCCGATTCGCGCAGTGAGGGCTTTGGCACCCTGCACGTCAATCTGGATATTCCGCGCGTAGGAGTCGGCGGTCACGGTGGAGGCATCCATGGTGAAGCCGATCTCCAGGGCCTCACCGGGCTGCAGCTCTCGTCCGGAGTAGTTCTCGTCCAGGACAATGCAGTTGCAGGTGGGGAAGACGCGCTTGAGGGTCTGGGGAAAACGGCTGGTGTTGGTTACCGTGAAGACCCCATGGGCCTTCTCCTGGGAATAGACCTTCCCCATGTTCAGGATGCCCTCGTAGTTCAGCGACAGCGGCGGCTTCTCCGATTCCTCCGTGAGGATGGCGAGGGTCTCCGATTGCTTCGCGGCGACTTCTTCCTGCGAGGGAGTGGTATCAGTTGCCTTCTTGCAGCCGGGCAGAAGCAGGAGCGCCGCAAGGACCGCGGCAAGGAATGAAATGCGGAAAAGCGTCATGTCAGTAACAGGGGGAATTGCGGGGAAGGGGAAGACGTGCTATTTGTCGGAGTCGGAGGTGTCCGTGGATTTGTCCACGGGGATCGCGGTCGTCGTCGCTGCCTTGCACCAGACGCCCTGTCGGAAGCCCGTTACGCCGGAGATGCTCTCGGGCGCGCCGGGACGGAAGGCGTCCTCGGCGCCCTCCCAGTGCCAGACTTCGCCATTCTTGACGCTCTCGTCGTCCTCCGGCACCAGCAGGAAGCCACGGGAATCCGCGGTGGTCTCGTCGTCGGTGGCTGCGCTCTCGTCGGTGAACTGCAGGCCCTTTAGGGTGATTTTCTCGCCCGGCTTCAGATAGAGGAAGAAGACTTCGTCGGGAGAGGAATCCTCAGTGGCGGTCAGGGAGTGGAAGTCCTTTCCGTCGTCACCCAAGACATACC
>CAZMWS010000160.1:0-5101 GCA_964570085.1 uncultured Lentisphaeraceae bacterium
TGAATGTGCAGTTCGCCATCTGCCAGGGGAAGGTCTATGTGATCGAGGCCAATCCCCGCGCCTCCCGCACCGTGCCGCTGGTCTCCAAGGTCTGCGGCATCTCCATGGCGCGCCTGGCAACCGACGCCATGATGGGCAAGAAGCTCAAGGACATGCACCTGAAGGAACTCAACCTGAAACACTACGGCGTCAAGGAGGCCGTCTTCCCCTTCCCCATGCTCCCCGAGGTCGATCCCGTCCTGGGACCCGAGATGCGTTCCACCGGCGAAGTCCTGGGAATCTCCCACAATCTGGGACTGGCCTTCTTCAAGGCCGAGGAGGCCGCGAAGCCCGCGCTGCCCACCAAGGGCACCGTCCTCATCACCGTGGCGCCCCGCGACCACCAGGCAATCCTCCCCGCCGCACGACAATTCGTCGAGGACGGCCTGCAGCTGCTGGCCACCGAGGGCACCTACAAGAGCCTCCAGAAGGCCGGCATCCCCGCCAAGCAGATTGCGAAGATCGGCGAGGGCCGTCCCGACATCATGGATGAGCTCAAGAACGGACACATCCAGCTGGTCATCAATACCCCCATCGGTAAGGAATCCAAGCTGGACGACTCCTACATCCGCAAGAGCGCCATCAAATACGGCGTGCCGTACTTCACCACCGTCGCCGCAGCCGTCGCCTCCGCAAATGGCATCCACGCCATGCTCAAGGGCGATGACGGCGTAAAATCCCTCCAGGAATACCACCAGGACATGCAAATTGTTGACTAGCCGCCAAGGCTAGTTCATTCGGACGCCCCGCTGAAAAAAAAACGAAAGGACGGGGGCGACTGCCCCCGCTCCCCCCCGAACTAGCACCTAGCGGCTAGTGATTAGCGGATAGTTCATTCGGTGCCGCAGGCGCCCTTCCGCCCCTTGAACGGGGGCGGTACCCTTTTCCCCCAAAAACAAACTCCTAATTCCCAACTGCGGGCGCATCGCGCGCCCGCTTAATGCACGCGCCGGTAGATTCCGGCGCGGGGGTTCGCCACGCGAAACCCTGGCCTAACTTCCTCCTTCCTCCCTCCTCCCTCCTCCTTTTTTTATGCACGCGCCGGTAGATTCCGGCGCGGGGTTTCGCCACGCGAAACCCTGGCCTAACTTCCTCCTTCCTCCTTCCTCCCTCCTCCTTTTTTTATGCACGCGCCGGTAGATTCCGGCGCGGGGTTTCGCCACGCGAAACCCTGGCCTAACTTCCTCCTTCCTCCTTCCTCCCTCCTCCTTTTTCACATTCTTATGACTCCCACTCTTCTGGTTTTGGCTGCCGGCATGGGCAGCCGTTATGGCGGCATCAAGCAGATGGACCCGGTTGGTCCCGACGGCGAGTTCATCCTGGACTACTCCGTGTATGACGCCCTCCGCGCCGGTTTTGGGAAGGTCGTCTTCATCATCCGCGAGGAATTGGAGGAGCCCCTCCGCGAGCACTTCGGCAACCGTCTGGACGGCAAGATCGAAGTGGAATACGTGGTCCAGAGCCTGGATCGCCTTCCCGAGGGATACGTGGTCCCCGAGACCCGCAAGAAGCCCTGGGGCACTGGCCACGCCATCTGGTGCGCCCGCAATGCCATCCAGGGTCCCTTCGCCATGGTGAACGCCGATGACTTCTACGGAAAGGACTCCTTCCTGGAAATGGCGAAGCTCCTGCAGGAT
Organism: uncultured Lentisphaeraceae bacterium; assembly: GCA_964570085.1. Lineage (GTDB taxonomy): Bacteria > Verrucomicrobiota > Lentisphaeria > Oligosphaerales > Oligosphaeraceae > UBA1724. The sequence goes on from CAZMWS010000160.1 coordinate 1,677, forward strand.
CCCGCCTTCACCGACAAGACCTGCGGCATCGTCGCCTTCCGCCTGAACAACACCCTCTCCGAACACGGAAGCGTCTCCCGCGGCATCTGCGCCGTGGAAAATGGCCACCTCACCGATGTGGTGGAGCGCACCACCATCGAGGCCGTCGCCGGCGGCACCGCGCGCTACCAGAATGAGGATGGCTCCTGGACGCCGTTGACCGGACAGGAACCCACCTCCATGAACCTCTGGGGCTTCCCCGTCACCATCTTCGCGCAGCTGGATCAGCAGCTCCGCGAATTCCTGGACAAGAATCTCCAGGAGCCCAAGAAGGAGTTCTTCATCCCCACCGTGGTGAATACCCTCATCAAGGAGAAGGGCTGGGATTCCCTGGTGCGCACCAGTCCCGAGAAGTGGTTCGGAATGACCTACGCCGAAGACCGCCAGCTGGTGCTGGAGCAGGTCAAGGCACTCACCGCACAGGGCGTCTATCCCGCCCGCCTCTGGAGGTAGCAAAATGTCCCAGGAAATCCTGCAGAAACTCCTGCCCGTCTGCGCCAATTTCGATCTGCGCGGAGTGGTCCTCGATGCCGAGCCCTGGGGCTCCGGACACATCAACAATACCTTCCGACTCACCGTCGACCAGAGCGGCCTGACCGTCCACTACATCCTCCAGGGCATCAACCGGAACGTCTTCCCCAATGTCCCCAAGCTCATGGAGAACATCCAGCGGGTCACCAAACACCTGGCATCCCGAAATCCCCAGGACTCCCGCGCGACTCTCACCCTCGTGGACTCCCGCGACGGAAAGCCCTACTGGGAAGACCCCGCCACCGGCGACTGCTACCGCGTCTATCTCTTCATCGAGGGCGCCAGCACCGTGGACGCCGTCACCTCCAAGGACCAGGCATTCCAGGCCGCGAAGGCCTTCGGCGCCTTCCAAAGAGCCCTGGCGAACCTCCCCGGCGGACCTCTCTTCGAATCCATCGTCGACTTCCACCACACCCCTAAGCGCTTCCAGAAATTCCTCGCCGTCCTGAAAGAGGACAAGCTGGGCCGCGCGGCGCAGTGCCAGGCGGAGATCGCCTTCGCCCTCGCACACGAAAAGGAATGCGGCATTGTGGTGGAGCGCCTGGCGGACGGACGACTGCCCTGGCGCGTCACCCACAACGACACCAAGATCAACAACGTCATGCTGGACGACAAGACCGGCGAGGGCGTCTGCGTCATCGACCTGGATACCTGCATGCCCGGCAGCGTCCTCTATGACTTCGGTGACGAAATCCGCACCACCACCGCCACCGCTGCCGAAGACGAAAAGGATCTCTCCAAGGTCAATTTCGACCTGGGGCTCTTCGGCGCCCTGATCCAGGGATACCTGACCACCGCCGGAGACTTCCTCACCCCCGAGGAAAAACGACTGCTGCCCTTCTCCGGAAGACTCCTCACCTTCGAGTGCGGACTGCGCTTCCTCACCGACTACCTGGAGGGCGATGTCTACTTCAAGATCCACCGCGAAGGCCATAACCTGGATCGCTGCCGCACACAGTTCCACCTGGTCTCCCAGATGGAACAGCAGGAAGAGCAGATGAACCAGTTCGTCCGCTAAAAAAATAAAACGCACCCCCTTCCAATCCCAAATCCCCCCGGAAAACCCCAAAGCCATGAACCAGGAATTCCCCCTCGTAGCCCCCAAGACCGTCCCCGTCCTCGACCCCGGCTTCCGTCCACCCGTGCTGGCAAATCGCGCCTTCGTCGACGCCGTGAAGGCCTCCGGCTGCGCGGTGCCCTGCCTCATCGCCGTGGAGCGCGACCGCCAGCGCGTCTCCCGCTTTGATACCGTGGTCTACGACATGAAGCACCCCGCTTCCGCCGGGAACTACTTCTACATCGAGCGCATCGTGAAGTTCCTGCTGTGGCAGTTCGGCGGCTGGAAGGTGACCATCCATGCTCCCGAGTGCCTGGTGCAGTATCTGAAGGCCTGCTACAGCGAGACCGGCACCCGCCGCTTCGACGCGCAGTTCTGGGGCGACTTCACCTACGAGAAGCCCATGACCTTCGTCTATGCCCCCACCCCCGATGACGTGCCCGCCGAAAACGACGGCGCCGGCGCCGCGGTGAAGCTGGACTGGAAGGGCTGGCGCATCGGCTTCGACCTGGGCGCCTCCGACGAAAAGGTCGCCGTGGTCAAGGACGGCGAGCTGGCGCTGAAGGCCGACGGCGAGCCACTCCTCTCCGCCGAATACGTCTGGGATCCCAAGCCCCAGACCGATATCCAGTACCACTACGACCACATCAACTACGTCCTCAAGGAGGCCGAAAAGGCCATCCACTCCGTGGATCCCACCGCACAGATCCGCGGCATCGGCGGCTCCTCCGCCGGCGTCTTCGTGGATGGCCGCGCACGGAATGTCTCTCTCTTCCGAGGCATCACCCCCCGCAGCCGCTTCGACAAGGAGGCCGCACCCATCTTCAAGGAAATCCAGAAACAGTGGGGAGTCCCCCTCCGCCTGGAAAACGACGGCGATGTCACCGCACTGGCCGGCGCAATCGCCCTCAAGGAGGGCGGCGTCCTCGGCATCGCCATGGGCTCCAGCCTCGCCGGCGGTTACGTCGATGAGCAGATGACCATCAAGGGCTGGATGAACGAACTGGCATTCGCCCCCGTCGACTACAATCCCGAGGCCGCCATGGACGAGTGGTCCCACGACATCGGCGTGGGCGCGAACTACTTCTCCCAGCAGGCAGTGGCACGACTCATCCCCCTGGCCGGCATCGAAATGGACGACATCCCCGCCGATGCCTTCCCCCGCCGACTCAAGCGCGTCCAGGAACTCATGGAGAAGGGCGATGAACGCGCCCGGAAGATCTACGAGACCATCGGCGTCTACCTGGGATACACCGTCGCGGAATACTGCTCCTTCTACCCCGTCATCAAACACCTGGAGGTCCTGGGACGCGTGGTGACCGGCGAGGGCGGACAGATCATCCTCGACCTGGCACGGAAGGTCCTCCGCGAGGAATTCCCCGAACTGGGCGAAATCCACTTCTACGAGCCCTCCGAACGCGAAAAGCGCCACGGACAGGCCGCCGCCGCCGCATCCCTGCCGGAGTGCTAAATAAGTACTTAGCAATTAGTGGCTAGTGATTAGTGAATTAGGACGCTCCGCGGGAATTCCGCCGAAGTAAATTCGGCGGTACCAGTGCCGAGGAAAAGCAGTGCAGCGACCTTGCAACTAACAGCTAACCACTAACCCGCTAGGTACTAAATCGTACCGCGGCACCAGCCGCGGAAGAGCCGCGCAGCGACCTTACAACTAGCAGCTAACCACTAACCTGCTAGCTACTTGTGCCGCAACCAGAGTTGCGGCGCGTATCACGCGCCGGTAAAATTCCGGCGCGGGGTTTCGGCTCGCCGAAACCCTGGCCTAACTTCCTCCTTCCTC
>CAZMWS010000161.1:0-5079 GCA_964570085.1 uncultured Lentisphaeraceae bacterium
GGCGAGGCCGAAACCCTGGCCAAACTTCCTCCTTCCTCCTTCCTCCTTTCTCCTTTCTCCTTCCTCCTTTTTCAGAAACAAAAAACGCGGCCCGTTGGAGACGGGTCGCGTTTTTTTGCTTGCTATGATTCGCGGAGCTTAGAGTGGCACTCCGAGGGATTTTCCCTCCCAGGAGGCGGGTGCATTGCTAGGCAGGTCGCTATTGGGGTCTTCCTGGATGGAGAGGCATCCGGTAGCGAGAGTAGCCAGGAGCAATGCGGAGAGGAGGAGCAGGAGTGCCTTCTTCATCTTTCTCTTGATTGCTAGAAGAGGAAGAGAGTCTTGAGGGTGATCAGCTGGAGGACCACGGTGACTGCCAGCAGTGCGGCGGAGCCCATGACGCAGATATCGCCGAAGGTGGGCTTTGCGCCGGGGGTCTTGGGGGCCTTCGCCTTGGGGGCCGGCTTCGCGGGCTTCGCGTCAGCGGCGGGTGCGGGGGCGGGGGCGTCGTTGGTGGGCTTCACGACCTGGGGATCTTTCTTGCCGAACATTTCTTATGCCTCCCTTGAGATTTACTTCACGATGGACTGGAGGGTGTCGCTGGCGAGGATCAGGGTGTCGTCCACCTGGATGTCCTTGGCGGCGCCGTTCACGACGATGGCCAGCGAGTTATAGGGAGTGACGGAGAGGATCCGGATCATTCCGATGTATTTTCCGTCGCGATAGACGGAGAAGAGGAGCTCGGGGGTGGTGTCGCCCTGGGTCAGGCTGGTGATGACATAGCCGTATTCGGCGGCGATGTTCATGACGCGGCCGGTGACGTTCTCGTTGACCTGGTCAGCGGAGGTGAGGGCGTGCATGTTGTAGTTGCCGCTGGGCACCACGTTGTCCATGAAGGACTTGATGGCATCCTCGTCCTTCTGCCAGGCTTCCTTCCACTTGGCGGTCTCGGCCTGGGAGGCCTTCAGCTCTTCGGCGAGCTGGTCGGCGGCATCCTGGAGGTCATTGACGCGCTGGAGCTGTGCCTTGATCTTCTCGAGGTCGCTGGTGTATTTGCCGAGGGCGTTGTTGTTGCTCTCGGTCTCGGCGGCGGTGAGTCCGGTGGAGCCAAGGGTATTGGCGATTGCGGGGGTCTCCCACTGGACGCCGTCAATCTGGACGGAGCGCAGATTCCGGGAGAGCTCCTGGAGTGCGCGGGTCATGGCGCGGTAGTTTCCGCGGAGGTTATTGAGGTTCTTGGTGGCGTCAGCGAGGGCGGCGCTGTCAGCGGCGTCCATCTGTCCGTTGTCGGTGATGGTGCCGTTATAGCGTCCGCGGACCATGAGGGCACCCAGGACCTGGTTGATCGTTCCCTGGAGATTGCGGTCGCGGTTGACGCGTGCCTGGATGTGCTGGATGAGACCATTGAGGCTGGAGGCGTATTCGTTCACGTTGTTGACGGCCTCGGCATTGGGGGTCTTTGCGGGGGGGCATTCCAGGGGCTTGGCGACCTTCTCGATGATGGTGGTGACGATCTCCTCGCGCTGCTGGATGACTTCCTGTGCCAGGTCTTCCAGGGGGGCGACGGCATTGGCGGTGGCGCCGGGGAGGCCCTTGGTGGAGGTCCAACCCAGAGTGCCCTGTTCCTTTCCATCCTGGAGGGAGTAGGAGACATTGATATTCTTTCCGGAGTCCAGGGTATCGCCCATGGCGGCCACGGCGGTGGCCAATTCCTGGTAGCGCCGTGCGTGTTTCTTGGCCTGCAATAGGCTGAGGACGGCAAATGTAACGGCGGCAATGGCCAGCACCAGCGCGGCAATGCCGATGATCTTCCCGTTCTTACTCATTGGAAAGGAGTCTCCTAAGGGTGTTGCTATCCCGGTTCCGCCAGCGTGTTATGGAGGACTTGCGCGCCTTTGGTCCGGGGGTTGGGATGGAATTTATAGAGAAATTGTAAACACAGAAAGTTAGCCACTGAATGCCCAATTTCAAGTACAGGCAGGAATTTTTTCCGGGGGCGTAGTGGGGTTGTATCTGTGTTTCTTCTTCGTGTCTAGTGGTCTCCGAAGAGGAGCCAGAGCCAGTTTCCGGCGATGGTCCAGAGGAGTGGGGGGATTGCGAAAGCGGGTGCGAAGGGTATGGACGCCAGGAGGGGATTGGGTTCTTTTGGGGTAGCGTCCTTTTTGTCGCCCTTGGTCTTTGTGGGAGTCGTGGTCTTCTTTGGGAAGGCGTTAGCGATCAGTGCGATGGCGAAGCCCAGGAGGGTCCCGCCGGCCAAGAGGAAGACCACGGAATCGGCGCCCAGGAAGGCGCCGGTCATGGCGAGCATCTTCACGTCGCCCAGTCCCATGACCTCGGTATTTTCCGGGGTGTCTTCGATGCCCTTCTTGCGGTTGCGGACCTGCAGCGCCTTCTTTCCGAGGACATATACCGCGCCCAGGAGCAGGAGTCCCAGGAGGAGTCCGGCGAGGCAGTCTGCGACGGCGGCCATCCGGAGGGTATAGGCTTCTGGGAGCGGCAGATTCCGGATTGCGGCCAGGAGGGGCCGTGTGAGGAGTCCGCCGTAGTTCGGGTTCAGGGGATTGACCAGTGCGGGTCGGGAGAGTGGCAGGGCGAGTGCGCAGAGGAGTGCGGCGGCCATTCCCGGATAGGTGACGCGGTTCGGGATGATTCGGTGTTCCCAGTCGATGCGTGCCAGGGAGAGCATGGATCCGGCGAACCAGAACCAGGGGATCAGGGTCTCCCAGGGGAGTGCCTCTTGCCAGACGTGTACGGCGATCATGGCGTAGAGGCATCCCACGGCGGCTTCGCCGGCGGGATACTTCCAGGAGATGGGTAGGTGGCATCCCGCGCACTTGCCGCCCAGGCAGAGCCAGCTGAGGATCGGGATATTCTCCCAGGGGCGGATGCGCCTACCGCACTTCGGGCAGGTGCTGGGGGGACGTACCAGCGACATCCCCCGGGGCACACGCCACACCACCACATTCAGGAAGCTCCCAATGAGGGCCCCGAAGATGAATCCGATGGTGGCGACGATGAGCATGGCGGCGGGGGAGGGCGGGCGGTGTATTTAGTGGAAGCCGAAGAATGCCTTGGGACGACCGTAGGCCAGCCGGCGCGCCAGCATCTTCGCCACGGAGAGTGGCATCTGTCCGCGGATGACCTGGTCTCCCAGGACGGCGGAGAGGGTGCGGCGATAGAGATCGAAGCGGGAGCCGTAGGAGAGGATCTTCCGGGAATCGGAGACCATTCCGGTCATATTGCTGAAGAGGTCGATGGAGGCCCCCAGCTCCAGCTGTGTGCGGATGCCGATGTAGGAGTCATTGAGCCACCAGGCGGGTCCCAGACACACATTTTCGCCGAATGCGCGGGTGAGCATGGCGAGGGTGGCATTGTGGGCGGGGTTCATGTTGTAGAGCACCGTCTTCAGTCGGCCGTCGAAGCGGTTGAGCAGAGGCAGCAGGGGTTCCAGCGCGGCAATGCCGTGGTCGGAGACATCGCCGCCCACATCGGGACCCAGATTCTGGAAGAGGGAATTGCGCACATCGCGGACGGCGCCGTAGTGGATCTGGAAGACCCAGCCCTTTTCGGCATCCAGCGCCGCCATCTCCTGGAGGAAGAATCCCCGGAAGAGCGCGCTCTCCTTGTCGGAGAGGACCTCGCCGGCGCGGGCGCGGCGATAGAGTTCGGCGGCGGTGGAACGGTCGGGTGCGGCGGTCTCGGGGGTGACCACGCCGTGGTCGGAGGCGACGGCGCCCAGGGCGCCCATGGCGTCGTGGGCCTGTGCCAGGACGGCCAGGAAGTCATCCAGGGTATCCAGGGAGCGGTTCCAGCGCGCCTCCAGCCGATCCACGTAGGCATTCCAGCTCTTCTTCTGGATATTCATGGCGTTGTCGGGCCGGAAGGTGGGGCGGACGCGTCCGGCCAGGCGGCTCTTTGCCAGTGCCTGGTGGTATTCCAGGGTATCTGCGGGGTCGTCCGTGGAGCACATCGCCTCCACATTCATGGCGAGGATGAGGGACTGCGGGGAGAATTCGGGGGTCTGGAGGAGCCGCTCGGACTGCTGCCAGATGGCCTCGGCATTCTCTTCGTTGATCTCCAGCTGGATGCCCAGGCGGCTGCGCAGATCCAGGTGGATCCATTCGTAGGTGGGGTTTCCGGCGAAGAGGGGGAAGACCTTCGCCAGCGCCAGCCATTTGTCGTGGTTGGAGGCCTCCTTGCCCGTGATCAGCGTCTCGGGGACTCCGCATTTCCGCATGAGCTCCCACACGTAGTGGTCGGTGGCGGCCTCCGCCTCCCAGAGATCCCGGAAGCCGCGGTCCTCCGCCAACGCCTTCACGTCGCAGTGGTTATGGGGGTCCAGGATGGGCAGAGCGCCGATCTCGGCGTAGATCTCCTTCGCCTCGTCGGAGGTGAGCAGGTAGTTCTTGTCAAGGAATGCCATGGTGTGGAATGCCTCTATGCGGAATGGAACGGTGATTTGCAGATTATTTCACGACCAGTCCCACCAGGCGGCCGGGGACTGCGATCTCCTTGACCAGGGTCTTTCCCTGGAGGAGTTCCTGCACCTGGGGATTGGCGTGTGCCAGAGCCAGGAGCTCTTCCTTGGTGGCCTTGGCGGGAGCCATCAGGCGCACCTTCGGCTTGCCGTTGAGCTGCACCAGGATCTCCACTTCGTCTACTTCGATCTTCTTGGGATCGTAGTCGGGCCAGGGGTGGTAGGCAAGGGTGTCGTCGTGTCCGAAGCGGGTCCAGAGCTCCTCGCAGATATGGGGCGCCATGGGGGAGAGCAGGAGGACTGCGGTCTCCAGGGCGGCGCGGTTCCGGTGTTCCAGCTTGGAGAATTCGTTTTGGAAGACCATGAGCTGGCTGATGGCGGTGTTGTAGGAGAGGGACTCGATGTCCTCGGAGACCTTCTTGATGGTCTGGTGGAGGAGTCGCTCCTGGTCGCGGGTGAGGGGCGTGTCGTCCACCTGGGGCGCCAGCTTTCCGGTATCGGTGTCGATGCACATTCTCCAGAAGCGGTGGAGGAATCGGTAGACGCCCTCCACTCCCTGGGTGGACCAGGGCTTGACCTCGCGGAGGGGTCCCATGAACATCTCGTAGAGGCGGAAGGCATCG
>CAZMWS010000162.1:0-5065 GCA_964570085.1 uncultured Lentisphaeraceae bacterium
ATGGCGGTGGAGACGATGTCCTTGGAGGTGCAGACCTGGCCCTTCTGCCGCGCATCCCGCAGCTTTTTCTGGGTCGGCAGTTCGGTCTTTTCGCCGCTGGATTCCGCCATTTAGCTGCCTCCCAGGAGTTTTCGGACGGGATCCAGGATGGCGCCCTCGCTGGTGTACATGAGCAGCTCGAGGATATACGGCAGGTAGATTATGAGGAATGCGATGCCCAGGGCGGACTTAATGGGCAGGGAGAGGAAGAAGACATTCAGCTGCGGGGCAGTGCGGTTGACCAGTCCCAGTCCCAGGGTCGCCAGGAACATGAGGATGATGACGGGCGCGGCGATGATGACGGTGAGGCGCAGCATTCCGTCGATGGCCCCCAGGAGTTGTGCGGGGGCATTGAGCGCCATGGTCGGGAGGCCGGCGTCGATGCCGGCCTCGGGGAAGACGGGCCAGAGTGCGTAGCTGGAGTAGAGTGCGCCCAGGAAGACGAAGATCGCGCCGCCCACGAAGAAGAGCGTGGAGGCGATTTGGGTGAAGAAGATCCCGAGGGTAGAGACCTGTGTGCCGGAGAGGGGCGAGTAGATCTCTCCCATGGTGGCGCCGCGCTGGTTGTCGATGAAATTCCCCACGTTTTCGGCGATCCAGAAGGGTACTGCGGCGAAGAAACCCAGGAAGAATCCGATGAGTGCCTCCCGGAGTCCCAGCAGGATAAAGAGTGCGAGGGAGGGTTCTCCGGGCGGCATGGCGCCGTGGATAAAGGGCACTGCCAGGAATGCGAAGCCCAGGATGGCGGCTTTGCGGGCGATGCCGGGGATCATGCTTTCGGCCAGCGCGGGGCAGATGGCGAAGGCGCCCCCAAAGCGCGCCATTGCCAGCACGGCGGCCAAGATCCACCTATGGAATTCTACGTAAGGCATCGCCGGTCATCGCAGCAGCGGTAGATGCGTGAATATGTTTTTTGTGTAGAGCAATAGTTCGCTGCCCATCCAGGAGGCGCACGCCAGCAGGGTCAGGGAGATGGCCACCAGCTTCACGGCGAAGCCGAGGGTCTGCTCCTGGATCTGGGTGAGCGCCTGGAGGAGTGACACGATGAGTCCGATGACAGTCGCCACCACAATGGGGATCAGCGAGAGGCGCAGGACGATCAGCAGGCAGGTCTGCGCGTAATCGAGGAGGTCCGCTTGGCTCATTGCGCGTATCCTCTTACGAGTCCCTGGATCAAGAGCGTCCAGCCATCCGCCATCACGAAGAGCAATAGCTTGAAGGGCAGGGAGATTGTGACGGGGGAGACCATCATCATGCCCATTGCCAACAGGATATTCGACACAATGATGTCGATGGCGATGAAGGGCAGATAGACCAGGAATCCGATCTGGAAGGCCTTCGTGAGTTCCGATACGCAGAAGGATGGGATCAGGATAGCGAAGCTCTCGGGATCCACCACGGCGGGGGTGCCGTCGGGCTGCGCCCAGAGGCGCTCCGCGGTCTGGACGAAGAAGGCGCGTTCGCGGTCGGCGGTGTGGGCGGAGAGCCATTCCCGGAAGGGCTCGCCCGCTTTCGCGACCGCCTCGACCTGCAGGGATTGCGTGGGCTGGTCGCCGGCTTGCTCGCGCAGAATGTTCCACGCCTCGGAACAGTGCGGCGCCAAAATGTAGAACGTGAGCATCATGGCCAGCGCATTGAGCACCATGTTCGGCGGAATCGACTGGATGCCCAACGCATTGCGGATGAGCGACATGACGACGACGATCTTCAGGTAGCTGGTCGCTATCATGGCGACAAAGGCCACCAGCGACAGCCCCACGAGGAGGACGATCAGTGTGAAGGGATTGGTTTGGAACATGTTCGTGCCTTCCCTGTGGGGTGGAAAGGTTATTTGGTCTCCGCAAAGAATGCCGGTTGTTCGGCAAGGCGACCCAGTCGCCCGGTGGCGATGGTGCGCCCTGTGCAGACGAGCTTCAGGGGGGATTCGCCGGCGCGCGGGATCTTGATGACGCCGTCAAAGAGCTCGCCCAGGCGGATTTGCGCGGGGGCGGCGGAGCGGACGTGTACGAGGGCGTCCTGGAGGATGGGCGCCGCAGTGCCATTGGACTCCACCTGGATCGCGCCCTCCACGATGGTGCCGGGTTCGGTGGTCTCCAGCTCCGGGAGAACCACGGCGTCGCCGATCTCCAGGGCATCCAGCTCCTTCTGGGGGAACGCGAAGGCGGTGTATTCGAATTCGGCGGAGCAGGGGGTGTTTCGGAGTTCCTCGTTGGCGGGATCCAGGAAGGTGAGTCGTCCGAAGGTCTGGACCAGCTGCGGGGTCCGGGTCAGGGTGAAGGTGATGCCGCCGACTTCGCCGCAGAAGGCGTTCTCGTCGGGTTCGCCGCCCAACGATTCGATGGCCATCTGGCGACGCATGGCATTCTCCAGAAGCTGGAAGAAGGGCGCGCATTCGCGCTCGATGAGCGCCAGGAGGATGGGTTCCGGGAGATCGCCGCGGGCGCCCCAGAGGCGGGAGAGCTCGGGGAAGGCCTCGGAGGGACCGAGTGCCAGGGTATGGGGCGTTTCGCCAAAGCGGACCTTCAGAAACAGCGGATCCGCGGGGCGCAGGGCGCCGGCATGCATGGTCAGTTGCTGGTCACCCAGTCGGCAGGGCATCGCCCATGCCGGAGAGGAGAGGAGCTCTTCCGGAGTCTTCCGACGCCACGCGTCAAGAAGCGAGAGGATTTCATGCGGTTTCATCTTTTCTTCCTTTCCTCAAAACGACCGAGAACGAATGGAACTCCGCGACATGGCCGGCTAACGCCGCCTCAAGACGGGGAACCGCGCCCTGGATCCGCTCCGCAACCGATACCGTCGCGGGCGCGATCTCCACGGACAAGGAACCATCCTTCGCAGAAAGCGAAATCTGGCTGCCCTCTAACACCGCGGGCTTCAGCTGAATGGTGACCGTCCCTTCTCCCGCCTGCAAAGACCGCTCCACACGAATCTGTGCGGCAACCGTCTCTACAAGCTCCTCAATCTGCGCAGAGGTCATTCCCGCACCAGATATCTCCTCGGAAGGACTTACAACACCATCAAATGCCGGGACGGATACGGGCGACACCGGCGACGCCTGCACCGCATTCACGGGGATCTGCACGCCAGAGGAAGACCCGGCGACAGCGGAGGCAGTCACCTGATCCGCAGAGTCGGAATCCTCCTCCACATTCTTCAAGTCCTTCCCAGAAGAAGAGTCAATAACGACCGCCTTGGACGACACCACGGGAGATTCCACCGGAACCTCGGGAGTCACCACAGCCTGCTCAATCACGGGTTGGGCGGGGATGGTAGTGGTGTCGGTTCCTTGTTCGGCGTAAGTGTTTGCGGTGGAAGGAGTTACAGTGTTTTTTGCAGCGGGTGCCGTTTCCAGCGGCGCCTGCTGAGGCGCTGTCGCCACGATCCCCTGCGGGGGTTCTGCGGGGAGGGCGGTCTTGGTGGTGACCCCGGGTGTCGCGGCAGTGGTTGTTGCCTGCGCCACGGTGGGTTCGATGGTCTGTTTCGCCTCGGGGGCGGGTGCCGCCGTGGTGGCGGTCGTTACGGTTGGTTCTGCCACTGCGGGGGTCGCGGCATTTTGGGGAGTGGCGACCGTGGGGTCCGTGGTGGCGGGTTGTGTTTGTGGGGTGGGGGCTCCTGTGATGACGGTTGCCTGTGTGCTGGTGTGTTCCAGGGGAGCGGGGGTTCCCAGCTGCATGAGGAGGACGGCGGTCTTGGAGGTGGCGGTGTCCTGGGGTTGTGCTTCCTGCGGGGCTGCCTGTTGAGAGGAGTTTTCCTGCATAGCGGCCTGGAAGCGGTCCACGGCGGTCTGTGAGGGTGCGGCGTCCAGGGTAGGGAGTGCGGGCAACGTGAGGGGTGCCAGTCCGCTGGCATCGGGCAATGCGAGTGCCATTCCGTCGACTTCGAATGTTATGGCGGTTGTAGTCATCACAGTTCCAGTTTCCTCACGGTGAAATCTTCGAGTTCGCCTTCGGCGCGCCGTTCGGCATCCAGGGCTTCGGCTGCATTCCAGACGGCCTTGTGTTCGTCAATCTTCATGCGGTTTCGGGTGGCCTCGGCGAAGATCGCACGGGCGGCGTCAGCGGCCTTCTCCCGCTCCTTGAGATCGGCATCGGCGCGGTGCATGTTGTCGGTGCGAAGCGCCTCCTCCTGGTCGATGCGCGCCACGCCCTCGTTGGCCAGGTCGATCTGTTCGCGGGTTACGGGGTGTCCCATGATGGCGTCGTAGATGCGATCCCGCCGCTCGTCCTTGGTCTTTTCAAAATCCGCCAGCTCCTTCTTGCGGGCCTCCAGGGTCTCTTCGGCGTCGTGGACGGCGCGGCGGGCGGCGGTGAGCTCGCCGGCGGCGCGGTCCTCGCGCATCTTCCGGATGCTGAGCAGTGGCTGGAGGACGTACGCCATTAGGAGACGACCTCCTTGAGGCGGCGGATGGTATCCGCGTATTCGGGGCGTTCGTCGAGGCCCTGTTTCAGGAAGGCGTTGATGGCGCCATTCTTGGCGATTGCCTCGTCGGCCTCCGGATCGGAGCCGTGCTTGTATTCGCCGATCTTGAGGAGCAGCTCCACTTCGGCGTATTTTGCCAAGAGTGCGCGGAGCTTCGCGGCGGCCGCCTTGTGGTCGGCGGGGATGATGGCGGATTGGCAGCGGGAGACGGAGGCGAGGATGTCGATGGCGGGGTAGTGGTTCATCTGCGCCAGCCGTCGAGAGAGAATGATGTGTCCGTCCAGGATGGAGCGGGTCTCGTCCGCGATGGGCTCGGTCATGTCGTCGCCTTCCACTAGGACGGTGTACAATGCGGTGATGGAGCCCTTCGCGGAGTTTCCGGCGCGCTCCATGAGCTTCGGCAGCTCGGAGAAGACGCTGGGCGGGAATCCGCGGCGGGTGGGGGGCTCGCCGGCCGCCAGGCCGATCTCGCGCTGTGCGCGCCCGAAACGGGTCACGCTGTCCATGAGCAGGAGCACCTTCTTGCCCTGGTCGCGGAAGGATTCGGCGATGGAGGTAGCCACGTAGGCGGCCTTCAGGCGCTCCATGGCGGGGCGGTCGGAGGTGG
>CAZMWS010000163.1:0-5045 GCA_964570085.1 uncultured Lentisphaeraceae bacterium
TTTTCGAGTGGGAAAGATCTGAAGACGCTTTGGACGAAGACGGATACGCGCCCCTGGAGAGATCTTCCCGCTGTTCTTGCGTTCTTGGAAAGCCAAGATCGGAGGAGCCCGTATTTCGTATCCATGGGAATGAACAAGTTGAATGAATCTCGCGCAACGCAGGCCACGGTCTGGACGGGTGGTATGGAAGTTAGTTCAAATTCTGGAGAACAGTATCTCTCTGGAAAGAACGACTACGTGGAGGCGGAATTTACAATGCCGCTGCACTTTTTGGATGACAATCGCTTCCGTCGTTACAAGGAGATGATGCAGGATGTGGATGATTGCGCGAAACGAGTCTATGCTTGCGTCTCCAACTACTACAAGAAGCTCGCTCAAGATGGGGCAGGCATTGCCGCATCGGCGAAGACCGCTTTTCTAGAGCGAATGGAGTCTCGTGCTCAGGGAATCATTGACCTGGCCTTTTCGGATTGCGATGAAGAAGCCATCCGGGAAGAGAAGGCAAAGTGGTTTGGGCTTCTCTGTCAGGTTTTTGATGAATTCTGTCCCCATACGACCCCACGTCAGATGACCGGCTGGGTCGAGACGAGTCCCAGTTTCCAGAAGCAATCAAAGAAGGAGGGAAAATGAATCCGGAAAATCAATCAAATCCCGTTGGGTTTGTTCAGAGTGTGTTGCAGCGCGCCCAGACAGATAACGCCTTTGGCGCGGTGATGCGTCGCGCGGATAACCCGAATCTCTGTAGCGCGGCTTGGGAGTATCTGGTGCCTTATTGCAATCTTTCCAAGGAATCAGAACGCCTGGCCTTTTCGCTCGTGGGCGCCGCCATTGCCCGGGAGAAGCCCCAGCAGGACGGTTTCGCTAGCTTTGGCAAGGCGCTTCGGAGTCTTTGTAAAGGCGATGCTGACGCTCTTGAACGGGAGGCTCGGCGCTTCCGTCGCGTCATTGCCTGCGATACTGTCGAGGAGCTCTTTCCCGTTCTGCGACCCATGTTGCAGGATCTGCAATCCCAGGGCTGTGCCCCGCTTTGTTACCGAGATTTGCTGAAGGATCTTCTTTCCTGGAGTGAGAGGACTCGTCTTCGCTGGACCCAGGATTTCTATGGCAAGGAGTCCCTGCGTGAAAAGCAGGAGGAGGCGAAGTGATGCACTACCTCACCAAGGTCGTTTTAGAACCTGAGGCCCTTCGGCAATATGCCGTCCGGGACGCCTATTCTGTTCATCGGCTGGTCTATTCCTGGTTCCCTTTGGGGACGGATGAAGTGAAGAGCGATCCCCGGTTCCTCTATGCAGATCTCGGCCCCACAAGAGGCGGTCGCGCGATTTTGATTCTTTCGGCGCAGGAGCCCGTCCTTCCAGAGACGCTCCCCTCCGCAACTACGGTCCTGGGCGAGAACTTCTTCTCCTTTGAGGACTTCCGTTTTCAGGTGGAGCTGAATCCCGTTAAGAGGGACAGGGTGGATGGGAAGCGTCATCCTGTGGTGGGACAGTTGAATCTTCTGATGTGGTTCATTTCCCATGCTCAGCAGTGGGGCTTTCAAGTGGATAAGGCCTCGTTGGAGGCGCGAACCTGTCCCATTAAGACCTTCTGTAAGGGGACTACCAAGTATACCTTCCACCACGTCCGCTTTCAGGGACACCTCAGGGTCGTTGATCAGGCGCTTTTCCAGAAGACGGTCTTCGAAGGAATTGGCCATGGAAAGGCCTTCGGCTTCGGATTGCTACAGCTGGTCCCCCTGAGAAAATTTTAGTTCGTTGAGTTGTAAAAGTCATTCCTAATTAAGGAGAAATCCATGAGTCAGAAACTGAATGGTATCCGCATAGAGTTCCACATCCTCCAGTCTTTCCCCGTCTCTTGCCTGAATCGCGACGACTTGGGCTCCCCGAAGTCCGCGATCGTCGGTGGAGTGCCCCGTGCGCGTGTCAGCAGCCAGTGCTGGAAGCGCGCGGTGCGCCTGCAGTTCCATGATCGGGATGTCAAGATCGCGTGCCGCACGAAGTATGTTGCCAAGACCATCGCAGAAAAGTGCCAGGCTCTCGGCGCTACGCCAGAACAGGCCGCGGCTTGCGGAAATTGGGCGGCAAGTGCAGTGACCAAGGTGGATAAGGATGGCAAGAGTGACACTCTTTTCTTCATCTCCGAGTCCGAGGCCGAAGGCATCGCACTGGCGTTCTCTGAAAATGGTTTCGCCGAAATCAAGGACAAGGATCTTCAGAAGCTCTTTAAGAATTCCATGAACCTCGCCCATGATGGTCTGGACATCGCCCTCTTTGGACGGATGGTTGCCAATGCGCCGGACATGAATGTGGAGGCCGCGGCCTCTTTCGCTCACGCGATCTCCACTCATCGCGTTGACTCGGAAATCGATTACTTCACTGCGGTGGATGATCTGCGCCCGGATGACGAATCTGGTTCTGCTCATATCGGTTCCTTGGAGTTCAATTCCGCTACTTACTACCGCTATGTCTCCTTGGATTTGGGACAGCTGGCGAAGAATTTAAAGACTGACGATGTGTGCTCTGCCGTGGATGAATTCGTGAAGGCGCTCTTTGTGGCAGTGCCCCCCGCTCGTCAGGCTACTATGGCAGCCGCGACTCCCTGGAATTACGCCATCGTGACTTTGCGCAAGGGACAGCGGATGCAACTGCCCTTCAATGACGCGGTCAGGATCTCTGCAAAGAATCCCGATCTGGTGGCCAATAGTGTGGAGGCGCTAAAGGCGCGTTTTGCTTCTGCAGAGCGGATGTACGGCTCTCTCTTCGGATTGATGAAGAAGATGGAAATCAGCCAGGAGAGCGGTTCCGTGGATGATCTGGTTGCGGGATTGGATGAGGCGATCCAGGCGCTATAAAGCAGGGGGGGTAGGGCATGAAATACCTCTTCCTTTGGTTGCAGGGAATGCTTCAGAGCTGGGGCGCGTCGTCGCGCTTCGATCTGAGGCAGACTCTGCCGTATCCCACAAAATCCGGAATCTACGGAATGCTCTTGGCGGCTTCCGGGGATTCCGGAGAACAGACCGAATTGCTGGCACGCATGGCCGATTGCCCTCTGGAGGTCGTTTCTTTTGGATCGTCCAATGGCGTACTGATGGACTATCACATGATAGGAAACGGCTACGAACACAAGGATAAGTGGCAGGCGTTGAATATTCCAAGCAATTCAGAAGGAAAGCCATGTGCTAAGTGTCCTGGTCAGACTTATGGAGGTGTTAAGCGCACCTACCGTGAGTATCTCCAAGATCGGACCTTCGCCGCCATTCTCGGACTCCCCGATGATCTGGCGGAGAAGTTCAAGTACGCATTGCAGAATCCCGTCTACGACATCTACCTCGGTCGGAAGTGCTGTGTTCCGGAGACGATGGTCTTCCAAGGATGCTTCGACGAGAAGGTCGAAGCCCTGGAGGCTTTGAAGAACAAGATTCGGGAAAGGAATGATGATTTGACTGCCAACCGCGTGAAGGAAAACCGGTGGAAGGACCAATACCTCCGTCCCCAATGGAGTATCCAGGATGATCCCAATGGTGAGACTCCGGGAGCCCAGCTCCTCAATGATGTCCCCGTTCGTTTTGGACAGCATAAGCTCTATGCGGATCGCTGGGTGAAAACCGTCCCATTCCCGCAGGAAGACTGGCACGACGGAACGCAGTCATGAGAATCATCATCAAAGCCACGCCCGCGGATCTGCCGAAGATCCGCGAGCGATACCCCTTCCTCTATCTGGAACACGGACGCCTGGAGGTGGACGACTCTAGCGTGAAGTGGATTTCGGCGGAGAAGGAGGTCATTCGTATTCCGGCGGCCACGGTCCTGACGCTTCTGTTGGGACCCGGCACTACGGTCACTCACGAGGCCGTCAAGGTGCTGGGGACGCTCAATACGACGATTTGCTGGGTCGGTGAAGACTCCCTCATGTTTTACGCAGTTGGTCAGACGCCTACTGCCAATACGAGGAATCTCAAGAAGCAGGTGGAGCTCTCCGCCGATCCAGAGGCTCGTCTGAGGATTGCCAAGAAGATGTTCTTGTCGCGCTTTCCAGAGGCGAAGGTGAAGAACAAAACCCTGGAGGAACTTATGGTCATGGAGGGCGGACGCATACGCTCTCATTATGAGGAGCTGGCGGAGAAGTATTTCGTTGACTGGAAAGGACGTATCTATAAGCCGGGTCAGTTTCAATTGTCCGATTTGACCAATCAGCTAATCACTGCTTGCAATATGGCACTCTATGCGCTGATTTCCTCTATCGTGCATTCCCTCGGACTCTCGCCACACATCGGATTCGTTCACTCCGGTTCACCATTGCCCTTCGTCTATGATATCGCGGATCTCTATAAGGCAGAGCTGGTCTTTGATCTGGCTTTCGATTTGACTGCAAAGATGGCGGGGACCTACAATCGCAAGCAGGTCCTGGAGTGCTTCCGGCAGAGGGTGATTGACTACAATCTGCTGACAAAGGCACCCGTTGATATCCTGGACCTTCTGGATCTTAAGTAATGGTCGTTGTCGTCGCTAATTCATTGCCCGACGCCGTGCGGGGGAAGATGAAGCTCTGGTTTGTGGAACCAAAGCCGAATGTATTCGTTTCCGGCATTACGGATTCACTGGCGGATCGTGTCGTTGATATGCTTATGGAACACTGCACACTCAACTCGGGGCTCCTGGTCTTCAAGAGTATGAGGGAGGCCCCACATTTCCGAATCTATGCCCTCGGTGCCCCGGAAAGAGCTATCACTACTATCTCCGGACTCCAGATGATCCTGGAAAATCCAGAGAGCACCATCAAGTGGTTCGCAAAGCCCGTCGAACCCAATTCCCCGTTGAAAAATCCTTCTTAAAGGTTACATTCAGTTCCACCGTATTTTATCCTTACACAATTTATTTTTCCTGGGTGCTGTCTTCCCCACACACGTGGGGGTGTTTCTGGAGTAGTTATAAAAGTAGGCCACGGCTTGTAGTCTTCCCCACACACGTGGGGGTGTTTCTGCAAAAGCCCCCGCCGGGATCCCGGCGGGGGGGTCTTCCCCACACACGTGGGGGTGTTTCTATGTC
>CAZMWS010000164.1:0-5034 GCA_964570085.1 uncultured Lentisphaeraceae bacterium
GGGGGGCGGCAGCCCCTCCGTCCTTTGGAGATCTTCCTGCGAAAACCTCGCTGGGAAGGAACGCTCCGGTGCTAGGTACGCGCCGCTCTGCGGCCCAAAAGCCGGAACCGTACCGCCGGTAGGCGGAAGAGCCGCGCAGCGACCTTGCAAACCTACTCTCTACTACCTTCTCCCTGCTAATTAGCGGCCTTCCGCCGCCTTCGCCTTTTTCCAGAGTCGGAGCCACTCTTCGGGGGAGTTCTCTTCCAGGGAGTGTCCGGCGGCCTTGGTATCGGCCTCCATGGAACGGAAGCGCTTATGGAATCGTGCGATGGTGGCGTGCAGTGCCTCCTCGGCCTCCACATCGTGGACCTGGCAGAGGCTGGTGACCGCGAAAAGCAGATCCCCGGCTTCGCGGGTGAAGGCCGCATGGTCACCTTGCGCTAGCGCCTCCTTTACCTCGGCGAGCTCCTCCTCCACCTTCGCCAAGGCATCCTGGGGATTTTGCCACCGGAAGCCCTTCCGTCCCGCCTTGACTAGTGTCTTCTGCGCCCGTGAGAGCCCCGGCATATTCCGCGGGACGCCATCCAGGGCGCTTGTGCGGCGGGACTGTTCCCCCGCCTCGCCGACCTTGGAACGCTCCCAGGACCCCAGCGCCTCCTTGGCATCGGAGGCCTTCGCCGCCTCGCCAAATACGTGCGGATGGCGGCGAATCAGCTTGTCCGCCTCCTCGCGACAGATCTCCTCCAGAGTGTATTCGCCGGCCTCGGCGCCCATCTGGGCATGAAAGACCACCTGCAGCAATAAATCGCCCAGCTCCTCGCGAATCCCCTCCAGATTTCCCTCTTCCAGGGCATCCAGGAATTCGCCCGTCTCCTCCACCAGGTTCTTTTTAATGGATTCGTGGGTCTGGACGCGGTCCCAGGGACAGCCATCGGGCTGCCGCAGGCGCCGCACGATCTCCGTCAGACGGAGGAATTCGCTGGCATCGCTCATGGTTCAAAGAGGCAGAAAGGCGTGGAGGCGGAAAAACGAAATGCGTGGAATCAAGGGACGGCGTGTGTCGCTAGAATTCCCAGGAGTGTCCCAGGAAATTCGCGGCATTTTCCCGTGTAATGGAAGTGAGGGGCAGAATCAGGATTTCCGGGGTCTCGTGGGCGATGCCGGACTGCTGGGCGCGCTTGATATGCTTTGCGGTGGTCATGATGGCCTCGTAGAGCATTCGGGGCGGATAGGTGATGTTGTAGGGGACCAGTGGATGGCCGTCCTGGATCATGCGGTTCACGCGGGGATCGCCGCCGCCGCCAACGAAGATCTTCACGTCGTCGCGGTTGGTGCTCTCGTAGGCGGGCAGCGCCTGCAGGAGGATCTCGTCCCAGCCCGTCCAGACGGCGTCAATGGGAGTCTTTTCGCGTTCCAGGACATGGAGCATCGCCTCGCGGGGATTGATGCCCTCGTTGGGCCAGGAGACCACCTCCAGCTCCAGATCGGGATGGCGGCGGGTGCCGTCGCGGAAGTTCGCCAGACGGCTGCGCAATGCGGAATTGCGCAGGTCGGTAAACGCCAGGATCTTTCCTTTGGCATTCTCGCCGCCCAGCACCTTCGCGATGGCCTCCACACTCTCGTTGCCCATGCGCACATTGTCGCCGGTCACATAGACATCCAGGGTATCGGGGAAGAGGATGTTGTTGCTCACCGCAGTGACGATCACGCCCTTGAGCCAGAGTTTCTCGCAGATATCGGAGAGACCGGTGGCGAAGGATGGCGTGAGGATGACCACGCCGTCCACATTTTCGTCCCACTGGAGGGACTGCAGGGTCTCGCGCTGCTGTGCCTCGGTGGAATCCACCTTCACGTTCACCTGGAAATTCGGCTCGTTCTTCTCCAGGGTCTTGCGGGCGAACCAGACCCAGCTGAGGGCCTGCGCCACCCAGGGGGTGTCGTCTTTGTAGAAGGAGACCACCAGGCGGGTCTTGCCCTTTTCGCCGCCGAGCTCCTCGTTCATGAGCTCGTCAATATCGTCCTCCGTGGGATTCTCGGAGCCCTTCATGAAGGCCTCCGGCTTGCAGGAGTACAGCACCAGCGAGATCATCGCCAGGCAGGCGAGGGCGAGGAGTGCGGAGGCAGTCAGATGTCTGGGTTTCCAGGTCATTCAGGGGGCTCCTTTTCGGGTGGCGAAGAGACGAAATTCGGGAGAGCGCTGGAGCAGCTCGTCGTAGCTGCCCATGGCGACAGGTCGGCCGTCCTCCAGGAAGAGGACTCGGTCGTAGTTAGGGAGGGTCTCCAGGCGGTGGGTGACCGCCACAAGGGTGATCTTTCCATGGAGCGCCTTCAGCGCCTGCTGGAGCAGCTCCTGGGTCCGGGGATCCAGGGCGCTGGTGGCCTCGTCCAGGAAAAGGACCTCGCGGTGATGGAAGAGCGCACGCGCCAGGACCAGCCGCTGGGATTGTCCGCCCGAGAGGCCCTGTCCATCTGCGCCAACGCGGGTCTCCAGGCCCTCGGGGAGTCCGGAGGGATCCAGTTGGCAGAGCAGCAGCGACTCCTTCAGGGAGCGCTCCTGTTCCTCGGAGAGGGCGTCTTCGGCGAGGGCGACATTGGCGCGGGCGGTGCCGGCGAGGAGGAAGGGTCGTTGCGGGACATAGGAGAGGGTATGCCACCAGGCGGCGCGGTTGAGGGGCGTCAACGCCACGCCGTCAATGGCGACGCGGCCCTTCTGGGGTGTCCGCAAGCCCAGCAGCAGCGCCAACAGCGTGCTTTTTCCGCAGCCGGTGTGACCCACGATCGCCAGACTCTCGCCGCGGTGGATCACCAACTCCGGCAATACCAGCGCGGGGGCATCCTGTCCGGGGTAGGTGAAGGAGAGATCGGTGGCGGAGAGCTCCTTCTTGAGACCCAGCGCCTTCGCGGATTCCTCCGACTCCAGGCTCGGGAGGGCGTTCTGGAGGGCCTCCAACTCCCGCAAATCCCGGCAGACCTGCACCAGCGAGGGACGGAACCGCCGGAATTCCAGGGCGCTCTGCATCAAAAAGACCGAACAGCTCCGCAACCGCACCAGCGACATGGCCAGCAGCGCGATCTGGGGACCCACCCGCAGCACATCGCCGTGTTGGAAGGCAAGCGCCGCCAGGGAGACCGCCATGAGGATGAGAATGGAGAGAAATTCCAGGGCGGGCCAGGTGGAGCGGATCTGTAGCATGGAGGCGCCCTGCGCATTGCTGAGGCCCGTCATGGCGCGGGAGAAGCTCTCCAGGAATCCACGGCGCTTGCCGTAGATCGCCGCCTCCAGACTGCCCGACAGCGCCTGGGAACACTGTTCCATGGCGGTGGCACGGCCACTCTGCTCCTGCTGCGCCAGCTTCTTCAGGCGGCTATTCCGGAAGAAGAGCAGCGCCGATGCGGTGCCTCCCAAGAGCAGGAGCGCCACCAGGGTCATGAGGGGCGTCCAGCAGAGCAGCAACAGTATGACGAAGAAGCAGGTGATGCCGCCCCGCAGGAATTCCATGAGAGGGCAGAGGGTCCCCAGCACCACGTTGTCGCACTCCACCACCACCTGGTTCAGCAAATTCGCGCTCCCCCGCGCTTCCCGGAATTCCGCGGGGGCACGGAGATAGGCCGTCAGAAGTCGTCCGGAGAAGTCCCGTCGCCTGCGCGCCTGGAAGCGGTATTGGATGGCGGTGCCCCAGATGGACCAGGCGGTCCGCAGGAGATTGCCTATTAAAAGCGCCATCGCGCCCAGCCAGAGCTGCGCGGTCTCCGAGGAGGCACCCAGCGCCTTTAGGGCATCCCGGAAGAGATTTGCGGCGCGGGTGCCCTGGTCGGCGGGGATGAAGAGCGACAGAAAGAGCGGTATGGAGGCCAGCGAGAGGACCTCCAGGATGCCGCCCAGAGTCAGAAAGCCCGTGAAGAACCCCAGGAATCCCCAGTCACGCGCGCGCAACAGGAGCCGGAGTTCCTGCCAGGCGGAGGGCTGGTCGGATGGTTTGGCGGCGCTCACGGGAGAAAAAGGGTCTTCAAGTGGGAAAGGGAAAGTCTTCTGCGCTCTGGAAAAATCAAGAGCGGGGGCGCGCCTCGTGTTCCGCAGGAGGAAGGATGATCGGAGCGCGGGCGCTGCGGCCCCGCAGGAGCCAAATATATGTTGTCGCCGACCCTCCGGCGCACTCTCCGCGGGGAAAAAAGATTCGGTCCCCCGGGAGAGGCTCTCTCTCTCCATTCGGGGGACCGTGGCGCGTTTCTAGAATTTCACGACCTGGTGATTGCGGCCGGATTCGTAGAGTCCCATGATCATCTTCTGGGTGGTCTCCAGGACCTCCGCCGCGGTGATCGGGGGCTCCTTGCCCGCCGCCAGGCACTGGTAGAAGTCCTCGATCTCCTTCAGGTGGCTGGCGCCCCAGTAGGAGGGGCCGCCGCCGAAGTTGAAGGCGTTCCGGCTGTCAGGCGCGGCGGAGAAGCTCCGGCCGTCATTCAACACGATGGTGGCGCTCTCCGCCTTCATCATCGCCTTGCCATTCTCGCAGGAGAGCTCGATCTCCACATCGGCGTCATGGTTGTAGTAGTTCATGGCCCAGAAGGAGGCGCGCACGCCATCCTTGAAGGTGATGAGGCCATCCGCGCAGTCCTCCACCTCGATGATGCCCTGGTGGGCGCGGTTGGAAAGCGTGCAGTCGATTTCGGCGATGTCGTAGCCGCAGAACCAGCACATGAGGTCGATGGTGTGGATCGCCTGGTCGATGATGGCGCCGCCGCCCTCCTTGTCCCAGGGGCCCTTCCAGTTGCTGCTCTGGTAGTAGTCGTTGTCACGGAACCAGGTCACGTTGCACTTTGCGGCCAGGACCTTTCCAAGACGACCGGAATCCAGGCACTGACGGATTAGCTGGCTGCCCGCATTGTACCGGTTCTGCAAAATCACGCCAAGCTTCCGGCCGGTCTTCTTGGAGGCCTTCACCATCTCCTCGGCCTGCTTCATGGAAATCGCCATCGGCTTCTCCGTCAGGACATCGCAGCCCAGCTTCATGGCCTCAATCGCCACCGGAGCATGCAGGTAGTGGGGAAGGCAGA
>CAZMWS010000165.1:0-4968 GCA_964570085.1 uncultured Lentisphaeraceae bacterium
AGGCGGGGGAAGCGATCCAAAGGACTGGGGGCAAGCCCCCCGCACCCCTCTTTCCCCATGCGCAGGTGGCGAATGCCGTCTTAATGCCGTATTGCGGCCCAGAGGCCGGGACCGTACCGCCGGATAGGCGGAAAGGCCTAGGCGGGGGGAAGCTATCCAACGGACTGGGGGCAAGCCCCCCGTACCCCCCATTTATTTCTTCCGCCTACGCGGCGGTACGATGTTGCCGCCATAGGCAAAACTCTTAATTTCTAACTTTCAACTGCGCGCCAATATGGGCGCGCTTGGCGCACGCGCCGGTAAATTCCGGCGCGGGGTTTCGCGAAACCCTGGCCTAACTTCCTCCTTTCTCCTTCCTCCTTCCTCCTTTTTCCACATCTAGCCCCTTCCTCCTTCCTCCTTCCTCCTTCCTCCTTTTTCCATATCTAGGCTTTCGAGGGTGAAAAAGGGCGGGCGCGGTTTATAGTACCCCACCCGCCCGTCCCGGGAGGGTGGATGAGGCCTATTTCACGTAGGAGGTGGGTCTGGATCCTGCGCATTGCGTCCGACGCGTCCCGTGTTTTTTGTGTGTCGGCCGTGTTTTTTTATCGAATCCGCCTGGTTGTGTTGTCGGAAGGGCAGCCGGACTGGGGGATTTGTTTTTTTCGAGGCGTTTCTGTCTATGCCTGTCAAAAAGTCCCGTTCCCAGTCGTCCACCAAGAAGAAGCAGCGGACTGACGCCCCCGAGAATCGCATTCTCGAGGAGGTGTTGAAGGCCATTGGCCGTCCCGTCTCGTCCCAGGAATTATTGAATGTCCTGTTGTTATTGGGGCATGGTGAGTTCGAGATTTTCCGTCGCATGACGGAGGGTGACATTGCGGACTGTCTGTCTCGTCTTGTGGAGGGCGGCCGTGTGGTGTGCACCTCGGAGGGCCTCTATGGTGCGGAAGCGAAAGATGGCCGTGAGCTCCGGGAGATCTTCGGCAAGCCCGAATACGCGCCATTGCCCGACGCCATCTTCCATGCGCTGCCCAGCGTGGACATCCACGGACAGACCTCCCGGGAGAGCCTCCAGCGGGATATCAAGAACGCCTTCTATAGCCAGAATATCGCTCTCTTGAACCAGGTCCTCGTCGTCATGCGCGATTCCTTCCCCCGGGACTACGCACGCACGGATCTCTTTGATTTCCTCTTTGACGAAGACGAAGAGTGGCTGCTCTCCCTCCCCGAGGCCTTCCTGCTGGTCTGCGCCTGGCGACTGCTGCCCTCCGCCGCACTCTCCCTGCGGCCCGTCCGCGGCCTGGCGGAGCGGGTCTATGCGCTGGCGGAGAATGCCCAGCCCATGGCGGTCACCGCCATGCTGGACTACGCGCTGCTCTGCGGGGATTGGCGGGTGTTGCCGAATCTCCTGCGACGCTTGCAATCCGGTGCGCCGCTGTTGTTGCGCCGTGGCTGGAGCCGGTTCTTGGCGGGCCGTGACGAGGAGGCAATTGTCGCCTTCCGGGATGCCCTGGACCGCATTCGCCAATCGGCCCATGCCCACAATGGCTACTTCAAGACGGTGGGCGGTGTCTTTGCGGTGCTGGCGCTGTTGCGCGAGGGCTCCCCGGCGTCGTTGCATTTGGCGCGTTTCTACGCCAAGAGTGGCGCGGCCAACGACACTCCGCACGGCGTCGTATATACCCTCCTGGAGAGCGTGGTGCAGGCAAAGGCCAACCCGGATCTGCCGCCCGTCAATCCTGTGTGGCACTCCGATTGCCGCCTGAATACCTTCTTTGCCTGCCTGGCCCACTTCTGGCTCACCGGCACCCTGGATGGCTCCCAGCGCATGCTGCTGGAGGATGTCTCCACGGCAGCGCACCAGGGCGGCTATCAGTGGATTGCCGAGGAGTGCCAGGAGCTCCAGCGGCGTCTGGAGAGCCAGGGCGCGGCCTTCAGCCGCTGGCACGATCATGCCCACAGCAAGCTGCCCTTCGCCATCGATTGCGTCCTCACCCGCAACAGCTGGGTGGAGCGCTTTGCAAAATTGGGCCAGGTGCTGGAGGAGCTCCCCCAGAACAGCGATACCCGTCTCGCCTGGAGCGTCAATACCGACCAGGCCGATCGCGGAATCCTGACTGTCAAGCCCATCGAACAGCACTCCACGCGCCGGGGAAAGACCCTGGGCGTCCGCGACCGCTGGACCAAGGGCCGACGCTTCACCGCATACCGCGACTGGACCTTCGGGAGCCTGGACCGCACGCGTCAGGCGCCCGTGGGAGAACTCCTCTTCCTGGGACTGACTCCGCAGGACTGCTATGCCTGCGATCTCCTCCGCGAGACCGAGGCGCTGTTGAAAACCTCTCCCCAGGAGGCACCCTATGCCTGGGCGAAGGTCATCCAGGCATTGGTGGGGCACCCCCGCGTCATGCTGGAGGGCGGTGACGGACAGACCCTCCGCTGCGTGAACTGCGAGCCCGTCATCCAGGTGACACAGGTCGGCGACGACCTCCAGTATCACCTGCTGCCCGATGCCCCCGCAGACGCCGATTGCGTCGTGCGCCTGGAGCAGGGCGACCAGCTGGCGGTCTACTCCTTCCCCACTCCCTACCGGCATCTCCGCGATGCCCTGGCAGGAGACTTCCAGGTGCCCGGAGTCCTTTCCTCCGAAAACCAGCAGGTCCTCTCCAAGATGGTGCGGAATTTCCGCGTGATCTCCCAGGATCCTCTCCCCGGACTGGATCTGGAGCCCAATCCCACCGACACCATCCCCTGCGTCCAGCTCACTCCCCGGGACAAGGGCCTGCGGGTGGAATTCCTGGTGCGGCCCTTCGGCACCGCGGCACCCTACTACACTCCCGGCGAGGGACCCCTGGAGATGATCCTGCCCAGTAGCGAAAAGCCCTTCCGCATGGTCCGCGATGTCCAGCGGGAACTCGCCTTGGCCGAGGAACTGGTCACCGCATGCCCCATGCTTTCCGAGAGCGGCCGGGAGAAGGACTGGGTTTGGAATGTGGAGGGCATGAGCTGCTACGAGCTCACCATCGCCCTCAAGGAGCAGATGCAGGGCGGAAAGTGCCATGTCCAGTGGCCCTCCGACAACCGCTTCATCTGCCGCCGGACCCTCACCATGAGCAATGTCTCTCTCCATACCCAGAGCTACCTCTCCTGGTTCTCGGTGGAGGGCGAGGTGAAGCTGGAGGACTCCGACGCCACCGCCACCCTGGCGGATTTGGTCCACGCCGTGGCCGAAAAGAAGCGCTTCGTCACATTGGACGACGGACAGGTGGTGGCGCTCTCCGAGAAGCTCCGGGAGCAGCTGAGCGCTCTGAGTCGTCTGGGCGACCTCAATGGCGGCGGCATGCGGATCTGCCAGTTCCTCATGCCCTTCTTGAGCCGAGAGCTGGAGAACTTCCCTGGCGCCGAGTTGCCCCCGGAATCCAATGCGTGGATCCAGCAGTATAACCACGCCATGGAGGAGAAGCCCGCCGTGCCCGCCGGACTCCAGGCAACCCTCCGTCCCTATCAGGAAGAGGGCTTCCTGTGGCTCTCACGACTGGACCGCGCCGGCGCCGGCGCCTGCCTGGCCGACGACATGGGTCTGGGAAAGACCGTCCAGGCCATCACGCTGGTTCTGGCGAAGGCCGAGGAGGGCCCCACGCTGGTGGTGGCGCCTACCTCCGTCTGCGCAAATTGGCAACACGAATTCCGCCACTTCGCGCCTTCGCTGGACTGCCAGGTCTTCGGCCCCGGCGACCGCGAGGAGGCCTTCCGGCGTCTGGGACCCCGCCATGTCATGATCGCCAGTTACGGTTTGCTTCAGAGCGAACAGCAGTCCTTCCGGAAGATCCAGTGGCGTGTGGCCATCCTGGACGAAGCGCAGGCCATCAAGAACTCCCACGCCAAGCGCTCCCAGGCCGCCCTGGAGATCCATGCGGACTTCCGCGTGGTCACTACCGGCACCCCCGTGGAAAATAACCTCAACGAGCTCTGGAGCATCTTCAATTTCATCATCCCCGGACTCCTGGGCACCCGCGAGGGCTTCCAGCACCGCTTTGCGACCGCCATCGAGCACGACAACAATAAGGACGCGACCCAGAATCTCCGCGGAA
The DNA here is from genome assembly GCA_964570085.1 of uncultured Lentisphaeraceae bacterium. Taxonomy (GTDB): domain Bacteria; phylum Verrucomicrobiota; class Lentisphaeria; order Oligosphaerales; family Oligosphaeraceae; genus UBA1724. The sequence goes on from CAZMWS010000165.1 coordinate 4,071, forward strand.
TCGTCAGCCCCTTCCTGCTGCGGCGCCGCAAGGACCAGGTCCTCAACGACCTGCCCCCCAAGGAGGAGATCGACTACCCCGTGGAGCTCGGCGACAAGGAGCGCGAATTCTACGACAATCTGCGCCGACAGATCCTGCGGGATCTGGAGTCCCGGGACGAGAGCGAGGGCCAGAAGCACATCCGGGTCCTCTCCGGCATTACCAAGCTCCGCCTGGCCGTGGATCATCCGCGGCTGGTGCCCGGCGGCGAGGGACTCTCCGGCGCTAAGCTGGAGGCATTCCTGGAATTGCTGCGGCGCATTCTGCGCAGTGACCACAAGGTCCTGGTATTCAGCCAGTTCGTGAAATTCCTGGAGATTGTCCGCGAGACCCTGGACGAAGAGGGCATCGCCTACGAGTATCTGGATGGCGCCCGCACTCCCAAGGAACGCGCCACCGCCGTGGAGAATTTCCAGACCGGCGATGTCCCCGTCTTCCTCATCAGCCTCAAGGCCGGTGGACTGGGCTTGAATCTGACTCAGGCCGACTACGTGATCCATCTGGATTCCTGGTGGAATCCCGCCGTGGAAAACCAGGCCTCCGACCGCGCACACCGTCTGGGACAGCACAAGAAGGTCACCATCTACCACCTCCAGACGGTCAATACCATCGAGGACAAGATCAAGGCGCTCCACAAACGGAAGCGCGATCTCGCCGACAATCTGCTGACCGGCGCAGATACCATAGAGACCGTCCCGCTGGAAGAACTCCTGAAGCTCCTGCGCGAAGGCTGATCCGTAGCGGGCCATTCCTGTCATGGCGCCTAACGGTGCCGTAAATGCTTGGCAATTAGCGGTTAGTGATTAGTTTGCAATCCTCCGCAGGCGCTCTTCCGCCGCAGAGGCGGCGGCATGGTGGA
>CAZMWS010000166.1:0-4962 GCA_964570085.1 uncultured Lentisphaeraceae bacterium
AAGCTTAAGCTACACAGGCATTGATACTCATGCGGGTGAAAAGGTTGGAGGTTTTGATACTGTTGTTTCTAAAAAAGAAGCTGAGAAAATACTGGAACGCAATTTCAAAACAGACAAGGGGGAAAAACAGAGATAGCCTGATTCTGTGTTTTGGGCTTCTGTGCCCTTTCAAGTGAGGCACGACCAGCGGAAAAAAGTCTTGGCTAATTATAGGCTAGAGTTGCGGCTACTCCCCCCCCATCTCCTCGATGGTGAATTCCTGCATTTCCTCGTGTGTGGTATCGACGTCCTCGAGCAATTCGTGGTATCCGGTGAGGGCATCGAAGGAGGCGAATTGTGCGGCGCGGGCGGCGCGTGGCATTGGCGGATACTTTGGGGGATAGGGTGGCCTTTGTTGATCAATGAGATCCTGGTAAGGCGACTCTGGGGTCTCCAGCTGATCTAGGATGGTATTGGGATCAGACACGGTGTCCTCCGACTTGGGTATTCCGGGTGCGGGTGGTGGCGCCTTCTTCCAGATTCATGGCCTTGAGGATGGCGTTCTTGCCCAGCTTTTGTTGAATGGCGAGGACTGCCTGCTGTTGTCGGCGTTCCCGTTGGAGTGCCTGAGTGGTTTGTTCCTCTTCGGGGAGAGTGAAGAGCTCGGGTTGTTTTGGGGGCGGGGTCTGAGCGGGGAAGACGCGTCCGGCGGCGATGGAGAGTCGTCGGACCAGGAGTCGTGGATTTGCGATTTTCCGGAAGAGTTCGCCGGCCGCCTGTGTGAGGATTTTGGAGGAGGAGAGTCGTGTGGAGAACCGGATGCTTCCGTGTGCGCCGGTGGGGATGTCTCGTCCGTATCGGTCCTGGCGGATGTCGCCGGTGTATTGGGATTGGGAGTCCTTGAGGGATGCGGCGTCGTATCCGACCCAGAGGACCAGCTGGTCGGTGACATAGCCGTGCTTCACCAGGCTGAGCGCCAATTGGTCGCCCATCTCCCGGACCACCAGCTCCGCGTGGGAAAAATCGTATGGTTCCTGGAGGACCTGTCCGGAGCCCAGGCTCTTTCCGGCGGGGCGGTAGCTCTTGATATCCTGGAGGGTGCAGGATTCCAGTCCCCACGCGTGGTCGATGAGGAGTTCTGCGTTGACTCCGAAGAGCCTATAGAGCAGCTCCTGGTTCTTGGTGGACATCCGAGCCACATCCCCGAGCGTCCGCATGCCGTATCGTTTGAGCTTTTCGGCGGTACCGGGTCCGATCCTCCAGAAGTCGGTGAGTGGCTGGTGTGTCCAGAGGGACTCTCGGAAGTCCTGGACGGACATCTCGGCGACCCGGACGCCGTATTGATCGGGCGGGATATGCTTTGCCACGATATCCATCGCCACCTTGCAGAGGAAGAGATTCTCGCCGATGCCGGCGGTGGCGGTGATGCCGGTGGCCTCCAGGACCGCGTGGATCAGCTTCCGCGCCAGCTCCTGGGCGGTCAGGTGGTACTTCGCGAGATAGTTCGTGGCATCCAGGAAGACCTCGTCGATGGAATAGACATGGATATCCTCGGGGGCGATGTAGTGCAGATAGATATCGTAGACCTTCGAGCTGATCTCCATATACCGCCCCATGCGCGGCGTGGCGACCAGGAAATCCAGTTCCAGGGAGGGATCGGCATCCAGCTCTTTTGCGCTGGTGGAGCGCATGCGGAAGCGGCGGTGTGGTGCGCGTCGGAGCCGCTGGTCGTTGATGAGCGCGGCCTGTTGCTGGACCTCGAAGAGCCGGGGTCGTCCGGGGACCCCCCAGTGTTTCAAGGCGGGGGAGACCGCCAGGCAGATCGTCTTGTCGGTGCGGGAGAGATCGGCCACCACCAGGCAGGCATCCAGTGGATCCAGCCGACGGTCCACGCACTCCACCGAGGCGTAGAAGGACTTCAGGTCGATGGCGATGTAGCACTTCTCCGGCATCGGCTACTGTGGCATCAGGCCATTTGCCTGGGCGGCGGGGCAGACCTGCAGGAATGGACAGCGTTCGCAGCACTGTGGATTTTGGGTGCAGGGGAAGGTCTCTTCCTCGGCGAGATTTTCCACGGGATCCCGGAGGCAGTTCCGCATTGCCTGTGCGCTATTGAGGATCTGGGTCTTGGCGTTGACCAGGCTCTCGGAGGAGATCTCGTAGGTGCTGACGCGTCCGGAGTCGTTCAGGAAGACCCCCTTGAGCTGCAACTTCTCCAGCGGGAAATGCAGCGTATCCATGGCGTAGAGCGCATAGCATGCCAGCTGCAGCCGTAGCTCCTCCCGGTGTTCCGTGCCCGTCTTCCAGTCCAGGATATGCAGGACGCCCTCGTTGTCCACGTAGGAGAAATCCAGTGCGCACCAGACCTTCAGGGGGAGGGCGGGGGCGGTCTCCATGGCGGGGAGTTCGCCCACCACGAAGCTGTTGAGCACATCGATCTGACCCCACTGGTTGGCATCCAGCGGCAGGACGGTCTGGGGGACGCCGCTGGAGAGGAAGCCATCCAGGGCGCTGAAGACCTTCTCCTTGAGGGCGTCGGTCTCCTCACGGGTGATCTCCGAGCCCTCCCGGGCGTAGTAGTGTTCGAAGAGATTCACATTGCGCTTGGGATCCTGCTGCCAGAGCCTGTCGCGGGACTGTTTCCAGCCCGCATTCAGCAATGCGCGTGCGCGCTGCTGGAGCTGTTCCAGCGTCGGGAGAACCCGGCTCTCGCGCATTTGCTGGAGGGCCTCCTGGATCACCTGGTGGACCACGCTGCCGCCCCAGAGCGGAAAGCTGGTCATCTGTTTGAGGGCGTAGAGGAGGCGGGTTTGTTCGGGGGCATCGAAGGCCCATCCGCCCCAGGCGCCGTAATACTGGTAGTAGTATGCGCGGGGGCAGGAGCGGAAGAGTCGGTTTCGGGAGACGGACCAGGTCAGGTCGTTGGCGAGGGGCTTGCTTCTCATGGTAGATGGATCGTGGTTATTCCGCCTTTGCGTTCTGCTGGAGCTTCTCCTGCTCCCGGAAGAGCTCCTGGAGTCCGCCCTTCGCCAGCGACAGGAGCTGCTGGAGCTGTTCCTGGTCGAAGGTGGCCTCCTCGCCAGTGCCCTGGATCTCCACAAACCGCCCCTGGTCGGTCATGACCACATTCATGTCCACCTGCGCCGCGGAGTCCTCCACATAGCACAAATCCAACAGCGGCGCGTCATCCACCAGTCCCACGGAGACCGCGGCCACCCGCGCCTTGATGGGCCATTCGGCGAGTTTTCCCTGCTTCTGGAGGCGTCGGCACGCCAATTCCAGGGCGGCGCAGGCGCCGGTGATGGAGGCGCAGCGGGTGCCGCCGTCGGCGTCGATGACATCGCAGTCGATATGGAGGGTGATTCCGGGGAGTTTTTCCAGATCGACCACGGCGCGCAGGGAGCGTCCCACCAGCCGCTGGATTTCTGCGGTGCGGCCGGAGATCTTCCCTTTCGTGGACTCGCGGTCGCCGCGGGTGCCGGTGGCGCTGGGCAGCATCTGGTATTCCGCGGTGATCCATCCGCCGGAGACATTCTGGGCTTTCATCCAGGAGGGGACCTTCTCTTCCAGGGAGACCGCGCAGATCACGCGGGTATTTCCGCAGACCGCCAGCACGGAGCCCAGCGGATGCCGTTGGAAGTCGGGGACGAGAGTGACGGGGCGGAGCTGGTCTGGCCGGCGGCCATCTTGGCGTGTCATAGAGGGCGAAATCTCCTAGTTCGGCGGTATATTCTCCCGTTGCGTGACGCGCCTCCAGAAGGGAGGCGGCGTCCGTATGCGGGAAGACGAGTCGGCGGACCCCGGTTTCGGAGGCCGCCACGGTGGAAATCGTGTGTCGGTTAATATACCCCCTGCCTACCGTGTACCACCCGTAAAAGAACCATTCTTTCCCCCTGAAAAACACGCCCCGAGACCCCATCGCCAAATGACTCCCCTGCGCATCACAATGAGCCTGCTATTGCTGGCGGCAACCCTGCTGTTGCCGCTGGCTGCATCCTGCGGGCGCGGTGAGGGCGAAAACGGCGAGCTGCGTCGTCCCGTATATGATTTAGGGAAGAGCGACGCGTTGTTGGATGCGGGGGAGGCCTTGCGTTCGGGATCGCAGGTCTGGGAGGAGCTCTCCCAGGGCGCAGATCTGAATCCGCAGGTGGCGCGCATTCTCCGTGAGGAGGTCAGTCAGCGGGAGCTCTTCGCGGAGGCGAATCGCCTTCTGCAGGAGCAGCGCTTCCACGATCTCTCCGCACTGCTGGATGAAGCGGAGCGACAGGGCCGCGCGACGCCCACGCTGCTGCAGCTCCGACAACTCCCGCAGGCACTCCAGGCACTCTCCCTCTTCTGCGCACGGCGGCCCTATCAGAAGAGCGAGGACCTGTCGCAGTCATTGATTTTTCTGGAGCCCTGGAAGGCGGAGCTCTCCCGCATGGCGCCGAAGGCATTCCCGCCCTTCTGGGAGAGCCAGGAGGCACTGCTGGAGGAGCTCCGTCTGCAGGAGTTCCAGGCAAAATGCGCCGCGTGGATCCATTCGCTGGATATCGCCCTGAATGCCCTTCCAGGCGAAGGGCCCTCCGTCAACGAATGCCTCACGGAACTCCAGACACTCTCCCAGGAACGAACCGTCCCGCTGCTGGAAATGCTGAAGAGCCCACTTCCGGCACTCTTGGCGGACGACGCCCCCTGGAGCGCGGAACACGAGCTCGCCTGCGCCCTTCGCTGGACCGAGCTCTCCGAGGCGCATAAGGCGCGCCTGCAGGCGCGTCTCTCCCGCGAAGAAGCCCGCACCTTCTCCGGACGAGTCCTCGCCGCACGACTCGCCAACGATCCCGTCGCTTTCCTGGAATTGATCGCACCCTGGCGCGCATTTCTGGGTGAGGACGCAGCGGAGTTCTCCCCGGGATTCCTGAAATGCTACCGGCATGCCCTGGCGAAGGAGCCCCCCAAGGTGGAGTTCTCCGGGGTGGCCGAGGCAGCGGAGATGCTCTACGG
>CAZMWS010000167.1:0-4902 GCA_964570085.1 uncultured Lentisphaeraceae bacterium
GCAGCGGTGTCTTGTCCTGCGCTGGCGGATGTCTCCCAGGCCTCCTGGGAGGAGTTGGAGCGGGTCTGTGGTGCGTGTGTCAGCTGTGGGTTGCAGACGGCGCCCCGTGAGACCTTCTTTGAAACCGGGTGTCGTCAAGCGCCGTTGATGGTCATTGGGGACTGTTGTCGGAAGCTCGTGGACGAGACTGGCGCCGTGGTGGAATCCGCTGCGGATGTGCTTTTGTGGAAGATGATTCGCGCCATGGGTCGTGACCCCGGAAGCACGGATCCCGCCACCTCGGTGTACGTGGCCAATGTGGTCAAGTGCGTCATCAAAGACGAGTTGATTGCCTCAGTACATCGTTCTGTGCGTTCTCCCGAGATACAAGCGTGCCGCGGATACCTCCTTCGTCAGATTGCGCTGGTGCGTCCCCGGGTCATTGTGCTGTTTGGCGGCGTTGCGCTGGGTGCACTGTTTGGCAAGGGAAGCATAGGTAGTGCCCGTGGCAAGTGGCAGGAGTTCCAGGGAATTCCGGTGATGCCCACCTACCATCCTTCCTTCGTGTTGAATACGGCTAAATCCAAGGTCGATGAGACGGGGTTCAAGCGCCTCGTCTGGCAGGATTTGCAGTTAGCCATGGCGAAGCTCAAGGAGCTGCAGTCCTAGCGGCTGCATCCTTCTTAAAACCATTTTTTTTGCATGTTGTTCACCCCCGTCCTCCCTTTCAGGCGGGGGTTCCTCAATCTCACCCTAGAACGGAGATAAGACAATGCTTACCGACTGGAAACTCACTTCCGGAATCATCAAGATTGGCCTGGCGTCGGATCACGGCGGCCTGGCGAAGAAGGACTTCCTGGCCGGAGAGTTGCGGAAGCTGGGCGGCTATGAGGTCGTGGACTTCGGACCCGCTTCCCTGGATCCCGAGGACGACTACCCCGACTACGCGGCGCCCCTGTGCGTGGCTCTGCGGGACGGCAAGATCGACTGCGGCATCCTGGTGTGCCGCAGCGGCATTGGGATGTCCATTCTGGCCAACCGCTTCCATGGCCTGCGCGCTGCGCTGGTGGAGACGGTGCAGAAGGCGCGTTCCAGCCGTGACCACAACGACAGCAATATCCTGGTCACTGGCGGCGACGCCCTGTCTGATGCCGAGACTCTGGAGATTGTGAAGGCGTGGCTGGACACCCCCTTCAGCCAGGGCGAGCGCCATGTCCGCCGTCTGGACAAGGTGGAGAAGGACTCTTTGGATGAGATCGCTGCGCTGCGGAATGTGGATCCCGAGCTGGCGGCCATCATTGACTGCGAGCAGCACCGCCAGGAAGATGGTCTGGAGCTCATCGCCAGCGAGAACTTCACCTCCCCCGCCGTCCGCGCCGCACAGGGCTCCATCCTCACCAACAAATACGCCGAGGGCCTGCCCGGCAAGCGCTACTACAATGGCTGCGCTTTCGTGGACCAGGTGGAGCAGCTGGCCATTGACCGCGCGAAGGCGCTCTTCGGCGCCGAGGCCGCCAATGTGCAGCCCCACTCCGGCAGCCAGGCGAACCAGGAGGTCTACTTCGCGCTGCTGCAGCCCGGCGACACCGTGCTGGGCATGAGCCTGGATGCCGGCGGACACCTCTCCCACGGTCTGAAGGTCAATTTCAGCGGCCGCACCTACAACTTCGTGGGATACGGCGTCAGCCGCGAGACCGAGACCATTGATTATGACGAGCTGGAGAAGACCGCCCTGGAGATCAAGCCCAAGATGATCCTGGCCGGCGCCTCCGCCTATCCCCGCATCATCGACTTCCCTCGCCTGCGGCAGATCGCCGACAAGGTGGGATGCCTCCTCATGGTGGATATGGCGCACATCGCCGGACTGGTTGCCGCAGGCGTCCATCCCAGCCCTGTGCCCTACTGCGATGTGGTGACCACCACCACCCACAAGACCCTCCGCGGACCCCGCGGCGGACTCATCCTGTGCAAGGAGCAGTACATCAAGAAGATCAACTCCGCCGTCTTCCCCGGTACCCAGGGCGGTCCTCTGGAGCACGTCATTGCCGCCAAGGCGGTCTGCTTCAAGGAGGCCATGAGCCCCGAGTTCAAGGAATACGCCGCGCAGGTGGTGAAGAACTGCAAGGCGCTGGCGGCCGCCCTGACTGAGCGCGGCTTCCGCATTGTCTCCGGCGGCACCGACAACCACTGCATGCTGGTGGATCTGCGGCCCAAGAACGTCACTGGCCGCGACGCCGCTGACGCCATGGACAAGGCGGGCATCACCGTCAACAAGAACATGATCCCCTTCGATCCCGCGAAACCCACCGTCACCAGCGGCATCCGCGTGGGCACCGCCGCCGTCACCACCCGCGGCATGAAGGAGCCCGAGATGGTGAAGATCGCCGATTTCATGACCCGCATTGCGGAGAATATGGACAACGAGGCGGTCATTGAGCAGGTGCACCAGGAGGTCAAGGCCCTGGCACACGCCTTCCCCATGCCCCAGTTCAAGTAAGCTCGAAGAATCGCGTTCCTGGAGGGATTCTCCTGTATGGCACTGACCGTCAACTACAACGAAGAAGGCATCGCGGACAGCGTGCCGACCTACCTCTTTGACCAGGCGGAGCAGTATCGGGAGAATCCCCGGGATGCCGCGCTGGAGTGGTTCACCTCTGCCATCCAGGGGCTCTCCCTCCACTTCGGATTGGCGTCCCTTTTAGGAAAGGGTGAGGAGGTCCCCCGGGATCTTCTGACTCCCGAGCAATACGCAAAGCTCCCCGAGCGCTTCGACTGCAAGAATTTCGATGCCGTGGATATCGTGGAGCTGGCGGTGGCCGCCGGCGCGCGATACGTGGTCTTTCCGGCCACGCTGCCCGATGGCTTCTGCCTCTACCACAGCCAGTCCTCCGATTTCCATACGGTGAACAGCGCTGCCAACCGGGATCTGGTGGGCGAACTGGCCTCCACTTGCGAATATCACGGCATCGGGCTCTTCCTGGAGTATCCCTTCGGACGCAATCAGCGCCGCCATCCACAGGGCGTCCCGCAGGGCGTCATGGCGCAGAGCGAATACCTGGATTTTGTCAAAGGGCAGCTCCATGAATTGCTGACCCAGTATGGTCCGGTGGCGGGCATCCGGTTTACCGGCGCGGAGAGCCTCCAGGGACGGGAGGCGCCCTATGATCTGGAGGACCTCTATAAGCTGATCCGATTCCTCCAGCCCAATGCGCTGGTCTCCTTCCAGGAGGGCTATGCCGGCAGCGAGGACTTCCTGACTGCCGGGGATCTCTCTTCCACGAAGGGCCTTCTTGCCTCCAATGCCACCCGTCCCCTGGAGATGTTGCGGATTCTCTCTGGCGGCGCGGACCGCTGCTACTATCCCGAGCTGGCGGGATCTCATTGCAAGACCGACCAGATCTGGGAGGACCTGCGCGTCGCCCATCAGCGCTCCGCGAATCTTCTCGTGAACACCGCTCTCATGCCCGATGGCTCCCTGGATCTGGAGGACATCCAGAATCTGCTGGCCGTGGGCGAGCGCATGGAGAAAGAGGGCCGTCCGTGAGCTCCCTCCTGGACGAATTGCCCCCGCGGCTTCCTGAACCGATCGATCTGGATCGGGCCGCGGGACATGCGCCCTCCGCATTCTGCCGAGAACACTATGCCGTCTTGGCAGAACGATATTCCCGAAATCCCCACGGCCTCACTTGCTATGCCGAGGAAAATCGCCGCGCCTTGAAATTGGCGGAGCGCGCGATCCTCCAGGCCGTCGGCGCCCGAGTACAGGATACCGCACTCGTCTGGTGCGCAAACGGCACCGAGGCACTCAATCTGGCTCTCCGCGGATTCGATTTCACCGCACAGCCAGGCGCGCTTGCCTGGGACCGCGGAGGACATAAGGCCCTCACTGCTACCGCAAAGGCCCTGGGCGTCCCGCTACGGGGATTCCTCCTGGACGACCAGGGGCGGATACAATTCTCTCCAGGGGAGGGCGATGGCGTCCCCGCGCCGGTTCTGGCGGCGCTCTCGCTGGTCAACAACGAGACCGGCGTCCTCTGGGATGGCGATCGCACGATGCTCCCCGCGGGATGCCGCGTCCTCCTGGATGCCTGCCAGGCCTTCGGAAAACACCCGCTGCCCTGGGAACGCGCCCACATAGATATGATGGTCCTCTCCAGCCGGAAGGTGGGCGGACCCGCCACTGGCGCCGCACTCCTTTATCGACGGGACCTGAAATTGAGGGGTCTCCTCACGGGCGGCGGACAGCAGGAGGGACTCCTGAGCGGCACGGTGGATATGGTCTCCTGCCTCCTCTTCGCCGCCACGGCACAACAGGCCTGCCAAAAGGCCGAGGAATCCCTGTCTCACGTGAGCGCCCTCAATCGACAGCTCCGCGAGGGACTCCAGCGACTGGGAAAGGGCGCCTGGATCCTCTTCTCCCCCGAAAACGCCTCGCCATACATCCTCTATTTCGCCATTCCCGGACACCAGGGCGCACTCGTCGCACGACTCCTGGCCGCACACCACCAGATCCTGGTGGGCTCCGGCAGCGCCTGCAATGCCGAATCCGACGAGACGAGCCCGCTCCTCCAGGCACGCGGCGTCCCCGACGACCTCGCCCGCGCCGCCCTCCGCATTAGCCTCGCCCCAGAAACCACCACCGGGGAAATCACTGCATTCCTGGAGGCCCTGGAACAGGTGCTGGAAGAATACTGATGAGTAGTTAGCCATTAGCGGCTAGTGGCTAGTCTGCAAGGTGCCGCAGGCGCTCTTCCGCCTACCGGCGGTACTTGCGCGCCAATACGGGCGCGCATTGGCGCACGCGCCGGTAAATTCCGGCGCGGGGTTTCGCCTGCGAAACCCTGGCCTAACTTCCTCCTTCCTCCTTTCTCCTTCCTCCTTTTTCCTGTTATGACGATTCGTGATTTAGCGCGTGAGTTAGGA
>CAZMWS010000168.1:0-4853 GCA_964570085.1 uncultured Lentisphaeraceae bacterium
CCCGCCGCAACCGCCGCTTCCGACCGCGAGCTAGCCTGGATCATGGCGGGCGAGACCTCCGGCGACGGCTACGGCGCCTCCCTGGCGCAGGCGCTGCGGCGCCGTCATCCGGGGCTGGTGATCGAGGGCATGGGCGGCGTGAAGATGCGAGAAGCGGGCGTGGAGACCTTCGTGGACTCCACGGAGCTGGGCATCATCGGCTTCTGGGAATGCCTGAAGCACGTCTTTTTCTTCCTGAATCTCCTGAAGCGCGTGACACAGCGCGCGTCGGCGGAGCGTCCGAAGGCGGTGGTCCTCATTGATTATCCGGGCTTCCACTTGATGCTTGCGAAACGCCTCCACGCCCTGGGGATCCCGGTAGTGTGGTATGTGAGTCCGCAGGTCTGGGCGTGGCGCACGGGACGCGTCTGGAAGCTGGCGAAGTATTGCCGGCGGATGCTCTGCATCTTCCCCTTCGAGCCGAAATACTACGAGCCCACCAGCCTGAAGGCGGAGTTCGTGGGACACCCACTCTTCGGAATCCTGGCACCCTACCGAAAGGAACCCCGTCCCGCACGCAAGGAAAATCTGGTGTTGCTGCTGCCGGGGTCCCGTCGACAGGAACTCCAGCGGCTCCTGCCCGCATTTCTCCAGGCGGCTTCCGTCCTCCATAAGCAGAATCCCTCGCTGGAATTCCGCATCCCCCTGCCCCGGCAGGCCATCCTGGAATTCGCGCAGCAGCTGGCCGCGCAGTGTCCCGATGCACCGCCGGTCACCTGGTCCGTGGGAGACACCCGTCAGCTCATGACCGAGGCCGCCGGCGCCATCGCAGCCAGTGGCACCGTCACGGTGGAGGCCGCCATGCTGGGTCTTCCCGTGGTGGTGGCATACCGCATCAGCCCCGTCTCCTGGTGGATCGCCAGCCATCTCATCCAGATCGACACCATCACCATCGCCAATCTGGTCTGCGAAAAGAAGGTCTTCCAGGAGGTCCTCCAGAAGGAGTGCACGCCCGAAAATCTCGCCGCCGCCCTGGAACGAATCCTTCCCGGCGGCGCCAAGCGACAGGAGACCCTGGAGGACATGGCGGAATTCACCCGTCGACTGGGCGCGGCCGGCGAGGATGTCTCCGACAATGTGGCGAAGATCACCCTGGAGACCGCCGGACTCCCGGCAGAAGAATAAGCCCCCCCTTTCAAGAAACTATCCATACCTTTCCCCGTATATGAAGACCGGCGTCACCATCCTGGCAAGCGGCAGCAACGGCAACTGCATCGCCATCCAACACCACGGAAATACCATCCTCCTGGACTGCGGAATCTCCCTCAAGATGCTCCGCACGCGCATGGCGCAGGAGTGCGTGGATCCCGAGTCCGTCCGCGCAATCCTGGTGACCCACAAGCACGGCGACCACATGAAGGGCGTCGGCGCCGCCGCCGGCTTCCTGGGGGTGCCCGTCTTCTCACCCTACGAGGTCGCCGTACTCCTCCAAAACGACGCAAAACACCCGGTCACCGCCACCGTCCTGGATGCCGGCACCTCCTTCGAGCTCTCCGGCTTCCAAATCACCCCCTTCCCCGTGGAACACGATGTGGAGACCGTGGGATACACCCTCACGACCCCCGAGGCCAAAATCGGCATCGCCACCGATATCGGCCGGCCCACCCAGACCGCCGAATTCTATCTGCGGGACTGCCAGACCCTCGTCCTGGAAAGCAACTACGATGTCAATATGCTGGCGTACTCCCCGCGCAGCTGGGAGCTCAAGACCCGCATCTGCAACGGCAAAGGACACCTCTCCAACCGCCAGAACTCCGAATTCCTCCCACGGCTCCTCACAAAGAATACCCGCAATCTCCTGCTGGCACATATCAGCCACGACTGCAATAAATACGAACTGGCACTCGGCGCCGCACGCAAAACCCTCCACGCTCTCAATCGCGATGATATCTTCGTGGACTACGGCCGCCGCGAAGAATCCCTCCCCACTGTGTGGTGCTGAAATCTGAAATATAGAGAGGGGACATGAAAATACCCTTCCGTCATCAAGGGCGACAGTTCTTCTTTACCACCCTGACACTCGAAGGGCGGCCGCCCGCATTATCGCGGCTTATTGATGCAAAGAGTCCCCCGGAACTCCTGCCGCCCGGCGAGACCGCGCTGGCAATCCTGCGTGCAATCCACAAGGTATGTCCTGCAGTGACACTCTCTGAACGTGTCATCATGCCAGACCACCTCCACTTTCTCCTGATTGTGGATTATGACCAGGCGCCCGTCTTCAATCCGCTGTGGTTCAGCTTTGTGCTCATCGAAGCAATCGAAACCGCCTGGGCACAAATCGAAAGAACGGGGACTACGCCCCCGCTCCCCCAATTCTCCGAGGAGACCCTGGCAACTGTCCTGGCACGCGCACGAAACCGTGCCCATGACCAAAGAACGCAGCCGGGGAGCGGGGGTGCAACCCCCGTCCCTTCGATTCTCTCCCCTTCCTCAATAGCCCCCTCTTCCCTACGCTTCAACCGCCATCCCTATATCGAGATCGCCTTCAATTCGCGGCAACTCAAGGCATTCCGCCGCTATATCAGGCTGAATCCGGCGCGCGCAATCTGGAAACGGGAGCACCCCGAGCGTTTCCGATGCTTTGAGAATATCCGCCATCCTGTTCTAGATCCCAGTCATCGGTGGTCGGCAATCGGCAATCTCACCCTACTGGTTTCACCCTTTCTCTTCCCGGTCCGATTGACCCTGAAAAAGACGGCCCCTGAACACGAAACCGCAATTGTCGAAATCCTAGAGCACGCAAAGAACGGCTGGATTCCCGTAAGCGGATTCATTTCGCCAGGAGAAGTAGAGCTTCTTCGGCGTCTCAAAGCAGAACCCCAGACGCACTTTATCAAGGTCATGCCCTTCACGCTACCGCCGAACTACGATCCCTCAACGGAGGACTCCCGCGAACTCGCCGCGGATCGAATGCTAATCCTATCGGGGCTTCCCAATACGCCGGAGCTCTCGTCACGGGAAATCACCCAAAACAAAACCACGGCGCACCAATTCCGCAAGAACTGCCTGGCGCTCAACGAACTTATTGTAGAATTATGCCAGCGGGCGCAAAATCTTTCGCTTTAGCGCGCAACCACTTGAGCGCCTCTTCCCGGTCAGGGAAGGGATTCTCCAATTCGTAATCCTGGCATTTCTGGAGGATCTCGCCAAATATTGGACCGGGCTTCAATCCCAGCGCCAGAAGATCCTTCCCGGTGATGAGGGGCTTCGGGGGATGAGGCCGGGACTGCTCTTCGCGCCAGAGTCCCGCAATCTTGTGATGGAGCTCCAGATTTCCAAAAGAAGAGAGAGTATCCAGCCGAACCACTTCCAACAATAGCGGGAAGAGTGGCTGCTGAAGCATCCGGCGCTGTTTTGCTAACCGCGCCAGGGGGAGTTGCACTACTTCCATGTGATGACGCACCAGATATGCGGCATTGTCCACTGTATCGCCATCCAAGCGAAGGGTAGTCATGCGCTTGCGCGCCAGGGGCTCGCCTTTCACATCGTGGCCAAAGAAGCGAATGCGACCATTCTCTTCCATATAATAAGTCGGGGGCTTGCCGATATCGTGAAGCAGCGCTCCCCAGCAGAGCCATCGTAGTTCCTGACGAGTGAGGGTCGCCAATCGATCCTGGTCATCGAAGCGTTCTGTGGCGGGGATGCCCTCGGAGGGGGCATCCTCCAGGATTCGGGCACGCCGCGTGGTCTCATCCAGGGAGCCCAGGAGCTTCAACTGGTGCTGCCACACATCGCCCTCCGGATGGAATTCCGGGGGCTGCGCCACGCCGACCTCTGCAGAGAGTTCCGGGAGAATCACCTCTAAAAGCCCAAGTTCCTGAAGCATCTGGAAGGCATCCCGAGAAGCGCCATTGATCAACATCTTCTCTACCTCGTCACGAATCCGCTCCTGGGAGACTGCCGGAAGAAGCGTGTGCGCGCACCGTTTCAGGGCATCCCAGGTTTCCGGAACAATCTGCAGATGGAGATTAGCGGCAAAACGGGGCGCACGCAGCATCCGGAGACGATCCTCATGGAAGCGCTCTTCCGGATTCCCCACCGTGCGAAGAATGCCCAGCTTCAAATCCGAGACACCACCTACGAAATCCAAAAGCTGCTCTGTAATTGGATCATAGAGCAGCGCATTCACCGTGAAATCACGGCGCTTCACATCTTCTTCCATCGCCGCAAAAGATACCATATTCGGATGACGGCCATCGGCATAATCGGATTCCTTGCGGAAGGTCGCTACCTCGTAGGGCGTGCCGGAATCCCCCAGCACTAGGATAATCCCGAACTGCTTTCCCACGGGAACCGTCCGGGCAAAGAGACCCTCTACCTCTTCGGGACGCGCGCTCGTAGCGATATCCCAATCATGGGGCATCGCATCCCGTAGCATATCACGCACGCAGCCCCCCGCTAACACCGCCTGATGACCCGCACCCTGCAGCCGCCCAATGATCCGTAAGACTTCCGATGGAATCGTATACATACCGCCTGCTACACTAGCGCAATTTTCCTGATTTGCAATTGAATTGGCGGCGTGCAAAAAAACGCCCTTCCCAAGCCAAGAAATCGAAAGAACGGGGGCTAGCGCCCCCGCTCCCCCCCGCGGCGCATTGCGCGCCGCAAGTAGCTAGCCATTAGCGGCTAGTGGCTAGTTCACAAGGAGCCGCAGGCCATGCGGCGCATTGCGCGCCGCAAGTAGCTAGCAATTAGCGGCTAGTGGCTAGTTCATAAGGCGCCGCAGGCGCTATTCCGCGGCCAGTGCCGCGGTACTAGTACCGCCGCCCCAGCGGCGGAAAAGCGCCGCAGGCACCTTATAAACCTACTCC
>CAZMWS010000169.1:0-4743 GCA_964570085.1 uncultured Lentisphaeraceae bacterium
AAAGGTTCTTGATTCTTGCCCGAATGGAATGCCCCATGTCTGTGATTCTTTCTTGGCTCATGATAGCGCCTCCAGATAGGGTTCCATGACACGAGTGACGCGGCACCGGGAAGCTGCCTCCCAGAGCTTGTTGCGATCTACGCGGTTTTGTTGAAAAGCTTGTCGAAGGGCGGCAATGGCTACATCAAGACCGACTCTGCTTCGATGCTGGAAACAATCTGCAAGAGTCTGTTCTAGCGTGTAAACGCGGATGGCAATACCATGGATATGCCGGGTTTCAATGGCGCTGGAAAAGACCGGCTCTGTACGAAAAATGAAGTGCGTGTGCGCGTTGCGGAGCACGGGCGCGTGGGATCCGTGCCGGAGAGCCATGAAGAGTTCGTGGGGGTTCTCATCGGTTAGATCATGGAGACGCAACGCAGAAAAAAGACAAAAAACTCCCTGCGGAACAGCAGCCGCCAGCGTCTCGTAGTCCACAGTCTCGGTGAAGTCGGCCGCTACAGCAGTGTAAACACCCCGCATTACACGCACCGCCTCACCACGCTTCACAAGAGCATGCAGAAGACCCTCCGAAATCCCTGCAGATCGTAGCGATCGGGTACTGACCATCCCTCCCATAAGAAGTTTTCTAAGTTCAGATGTCTTGCTCATGGCTTCTATAAGAAAAAAGTTGTGAGAATTGCGTCAAATATAAATGAAATGACGAAAATTTGTGAATTCTTAGGGGAGGATTCCTTCTTGGAAATTTCCCTTGTGGAAGAGTGTGAATGCCGTTTCGTAGGGATTTATTGTGGGTGGAAATGGGATTACATTGTGGAGTGTTACGGATTTTGGCATGATTTGTCTGTTTTTGTTAAAAGGAGTTCGTCTGTTATGTCCTTTCATGATTTGAGTTTGCGCCTTGCGGGCACATTAGCTGGCGTTCGGATCATTCCGGTGTTGGCGTTTTCCAGTGTAGACGAGGCGTTGCGCTTAGGCGAGATCCTGGTCTCTGGCGGCTTGTGTGCAGCGGAGGTGACCTTCCGTACCGAGGCGGCGGAGGGTGCGATTCGTGCCATGGCGAAGGCGTATCCCCAGCTGTGCCTGGGTGCAGGGACGGTGTTGACAGTGGAGCAATTGCATCGTGCTGTGGATGCTGGTGCGCAGTTTGCGGTGGCGCCCGGTCTGAATCCGAAGGTGGTGAGTGAGGCGGCGAAGATGGACTTTTCCTTTGCGCCGGGCATCTGCACTCCGTCGGAGGTAGAGGCCGCTCTGGATCTCGGTTGCGTGATGATGAAGTTCTTCCCTGCGGAGTCTGCTGGCGGCCTGAAGTATCTGAAGGCTATTTCCGCGCCGTATAAGCACCTGGGCGTGCGTTTCATGCCCACGGGCGGCGTCTCTCTGTCCAATGCGCCGGAGTATCTCTCCGAGAAGACGGTTGCCGCGGTGGGTGGCACCTGGCTGGCGAAGAGTGCGGATATGTCTGCGGGCAACTGGGATGCCATCCGCGAGAATGTCCGCCAGGCCGCCGAGCTCCTCAAGACCCTGTAGCCGAATCCCTCTTTTCGTCTCGTACACAAGGAGTCCCCTTCCATGTCCCTTCCTGTCTATAAATCCGCCGCAGAGTGCCGTTACGACATTCTGAGCCTGGGCGAAGTGATGCTCCGCCTGGATCCCGGCGAATGCCGCATCCACACCACTCGTACCTTCCAGGCCTGGGAGGGCGGCGGCGAATACAACGTGGCCCGCGGACTGCGACGCTGCTTCGGACTGCGCGCCGGCGTGGTCACCGCCTTTGCTGACAACCCCGTAGGACGCCTGGTGGAGGACTTCATTCTCCAGGGCGGCGTGGACCCCTCGCTGATCCGCTGGGTGCCCTACGACGGCATCGGCCGCACAGTCCGCAATGGACTGAATTTCACCGAGCGGGGCTTCGGCATCCGTGGCGCGAAGGGCTGTTCCGACCGCGGAAATACCGCCGCCTCACAGCTGAAGGCCGGCGATATCGACTGGGACTACATCTTCGGCACCCTGGGCGTGCGGCACTTCCATACCGGCGGAATCTTCGCCGCACTCTCCGATACCACGCCCGGCGTGGTCGTGGAGGCCCTGAAGGCCGCTAAGAAATACGGCACCATCACCAGCTACGACTTGAACTACCGTCCCTCCCTCTGGAAGAGCATCGGCGGACAGGCCCGCGCCTGTGAGGTGAACCGCGAGATCGCTCCCTACGTGGATGTCATGATCGGCAACGAGGAGGACTTCACTGCCGCCCTGGGATTCCAGGTGGAGGGCACCGATGCGTCCCTCAAGACCCTGCCCGTGGAGTCTTTCAAGAAGATGATCCGGCAGGTGGTTGAGCGCTATCCCAACTTCTGCGTGGTGGCCACCACTCTCCGGAAGGTCCGTACCGCCACTGTCAACGACTGGAGCGCCATCGCCTGGAGCGACGGCGTCTTCGCCCAGGCAGTCCAGCGCGATGGACTGGAGATCCTGGATCGCGTGGGCGGCGGCGATAGCTTCGCCTCCGGACTCATCTACGGCCTCATGACCTACGGCGACCTGGAGAAGGCCGTGAATTGCGGCGCGGCTCATGGCGCCCTGGCCATGACTACTCCCGGAGATACCTCCATGGCCACGCTCCCCGAGGTGGAGAAGCTCATGGCCGGAGGAAGCGTCCGCGTGGATCGGTAGCCCTCGACGTCAAATCAACCCCTTTTCTATAGGAGAATCCGAACAATGTTCATGGAACCCACTTTTCGGTGGTACGGCCCCGAGGATCCCGTGCCCCTGAAGTTCATTCCCCAGACCGGCGCCACCGGCATCGTGACCTCCCTGCACTACGTGCCCTATGGCGTCCTCTGGACCCAGGACGCCATTCTGGAGCGCAAGCAGATGGTGGAGGCCGCCGGCATGACCTGGAGTGTGGTAGAGAGCCTGCCCGTCCACGAGGCCATCAAGACTGGCGGACACTCCTGCCAGCGCTACATCGAGCTCTATAAGCAGTCCATCCGCAACCTGGGAAAGGTGGGTCCGAAGATCATTACCTACAATTTCATGCCCGTTCTGGACTGGGTGCGCACCGATCTCCATCATCGCCTGCCCGATGGCTCCACCGTGCTCTACTTTAACCAGTTGGAATTCGCGGTCTTCGAACTCTTCATTCTGCGCCGGAAGGGCGCCGAGGCGGATTATACCCCAGAGTTGCTGAAGAAGGCCGAGGAGAAGTACAACTCCATGACCGACCACGAGCGCTTCGTGCTGCGCCGCTCCATCATCGATAACTTCCCCGGCTTCAAGGGCGTGACCCTGGAGGATGTCCAGGCGATGCTGGCGAAGTACGAGGGCTTCACGCGGGAGCGCCTCAGCGAGAATCTCTACAATTTCCTGAGCCAGGTGGTCCCCGTGGCCGAGGAGTGCGGCTGCCAGATGGTGATCCATCCCGATGACCCGCCTCGCTCCATCCTCGGACTCCCCAGAATCTTCAGCACCATCGACGACATCGCGACGCTCCTCAAGATGGTCGATAGCCCCGCTAATGGCGTCTGCTTCTGCGCGGGAAGCTTCAGCGCGCGTCCCGACAACGACGTGGTCAAGATGTTCAAGTCCTGCGCCTCCCGCGTGGGATTCATTCATCTGCGCAGCACGCAGGTGGAGAACGGGAACTTCTACGAGGCGGACCACTTGGGCGGCCGCGTGGACATGTACGAGCTGGTGAAGGCCATCTGCGAGGAGCAGATCCGTCGTCGCAAGGAGGGCCGCGCGGATTGGCGAATCCCCTTCCGCCCCGACCACGGCGCCGACATCATGGACGATCTGCTCAAGCCCGCGAATCCCAATCCAGGATACGGCGGTCTGGGCAGAATGCGCGGATTGGCCACCATCCGTGGACTGGAAACCGGCATCATGCGCTCCCTCTATCCGCAGGAGCTCGCATAGCCTGGTAGGCGCCAGAAATCGTCGCTATTCCCGAGTCGGCCGTCTTTGGGGAGGAGTCTCCTCGAAGGCGGCCAATTCGTTTTTGAGGGCTTTTCGGAGGAGGACAGTGAGGCCCTGCGTCAGGGATTTCTGCAGATCGGGGTGCGGTTGGCAGAGTTCGAAGGCGGCGACGAATTGCTCCATGGCGCGGAAGGCCTGTGGGGAGAGGCTCTGCCAGCTGCGCACCATCTCTTCCAGCGGGCTCTGCAGCGTGAGGAGCCCCTGGTCGTATTTGCCCGCCAGGTAGTTGTTCAGGAGCTTCCGGAAATCCCGTCGGCAGGAGAGCTCCTGGTCCTGGGAGGCCACTTCCCACTTTCGGAAGGTGGACCAGTTGACGTGGAAGAAGTCTCCTAGCGTCCGGTAGGTCAGACCCAATTCCTGACGCTTCTGCTTGATCGCCTGACGGATCTTCGGGGTGATGCGGCAGTCCTCCGCAATGGATACGCTTTCGGGCATGGCGTGTTTCTCCTATGGGGGTTGAAGGGTGGGAAGAGGGCAGGGCGGAAAGAAAGAGCGGACAAGGCGGGGGATGCCTGCCTCCGCTGGCGCTACGCCCGCAATCTACCCCCGCGCAACCCCCATCCCGCGAAATTCCCCCAACTCTCCCAAAGATTCCCAAAATGCACGCCAAACGAGCAGGGAGAAGGGAGATGGTAGTAGGGAGTAGGTTTGTTCGGTCGCTGCGCGGCTATTCTGCGGCCTACGCCGCTGTACCAGTACCGCCGAAACCTCGGCGGAATGAAGCCGTGGTAGTAGGTTGGCTACCTGGCTACCCAGATGTATTTG
>CAZMWS010000170.1:0-4726 GCA_964570085.1 uncultured Lentisphaeraceae bacterium
TGGCGGGGTCTTCGGGATCTGGATGCCGTCATCCTCGCCGTGGGACACCGGGAGTACGCACAGATCACTCCCTCCGACCTCCAAAAGCTCTACGCTCCCGGAAAGCGGGTGTTGCTGGACGTCAAGGGCGTCCTGGACCGGGATGCCTTCCAGAAGGAGGACTACCTCTACTGGCGGCTCTGATTCGCGGCGATGCCTTTTGGGGGCGTCGCTGGAAACATTCTTATAAAAATTAGACAAATTTTTCTGAAAGCGGGTTGAAAAAATGGCGGGGGGTGGTATCTTCACTCCGCAAACCATCTACTTTTCATTCGCATGAATCCGGCGAGGCGGCGCTTTCTTTTCAGGGGCGCCCCTCTCCTTCCCTTCACCCTCCACCCCACCTGCGGCGTGGGTCTCCCGATCCTTGAAACGGGAGGCATTGCCGCCCTGAAAATCCTATGGCAAAAGACACTCGCGCCGCCGCCGCTCCCGCCGCAGACAACACCGCCGAGATCCAGCAGCGGAACCTGAAGCTTGCTCTTGGGCAGATCGAGAAGGAGTTCGGAAAGGGCTCCATCATGCGCCTGGGCGACCAGAAGCACTTAGATGTGCCCACCATCTCCACCGGCTCCCTGGCTCTGGATCTTGCCACCGGCATTGGCGGTGTCCCCCGCGGCCGTATCATCGAGGTCTACGGTCCCGAGTCCTCTGGTAAGACCACCCTCTGTCTCCATGTGGTCGCCAACGCCCAGAAGGCCGGCGGCACCTGCGCTTTCGTGGATACCGAGCACGCCCTGGATCCCCGCTATGCCCGAATCATCGGTGTGGATACCGACAACCTCCTGGTCTCCCAGCCTGACTGCGGAGAGGACGCCCTCAACATCGCCGAGACCCTCGTGCGCTCCAATGCCATCGATGTGCTGATCATCGACTCCGTGGCTGCTCTGACTCCCAAGGCGGAGATCGAGGGCGAGATGGGCGATCAGCATGTGGGACTTCAGGCGCGCCTCATGAGCCAGGCACTGCGGAAGCTCACTCCCATTGCCGCGAAGACCAACACCTGCGTCATCTTCATCAACCAGCTCCGCGAGAAGATCGGCGTCATGTTCGGCAATCCCGAGACCACCACGGGTGGACGCGCCCTGAAGTTCTATGCCTCCATGCGCATGGAGAACCGTCGCACTGGCGTCATCAAGTCCCCCGACGGCCGTTCCCAGGGCAACAAGGTGAAGGTGAAGATCGCCAAGAACAAGCTGGCGGCGCCCTTCCAGGAGTGCGAATTCGACATCATGTTCAACGAGGGCATCTCCAAGGCCGGATCCATCTTGGCCGTGGCGCTGGATATGCACATCGTGGAGAAGCGCGGCTCCTGGTTCTCTTTCGGCGATACCCAGCTGGGACAGGGCGCTGAACAGACCAAGGCGCTCCTCAAGAGCGATCCCGCACTGGCCGACCGCATCGTGGCGGAAATCCGCAAGCGGGTCCCCGGAACCGCCGTGGATCCCCAGCCTCCCCAGGATGCCGATATCCCCGAGGAGCCACTGGACGAGGATGTCCTCGATACCCCCGTCGACCAGCTGTAAAAAAATGTGCAATGCGCAATGCGCAATGTGCAATGCGCAATGTGTGGCTGATGGCTAGCTAGTGCCTGCTTGGGGGCGGTTTTCGCGCGGCGCTTTCCCCCTAGCGCGGGTTGTGGGGCCTTGTGTGTTTTCTAGGGGAGACGTTTTTCCCCCCCCGGCCGGGCATCCAAAGGACGGGGGGCTTGCCGCCCCCGCACCCCCGCCTAGTTCCTTCCGCCTACCGGCGGTACTTTTCCCTCTTTCCCCTTTTGCGCGCCAATTCGGGCGCGCATGGCGCAATCGCCGGGGGTTATCCCGGCGATGGGTTTCGCCTCCGCGAAACCCTGGCCTAACTTCCTCCTTCCTCCTTCCTCCTTTTTTAGAACTGATGCCCTTTCTTTCCTTTTCGGAGCTTTCCCGTGTGTTGCCTGGCGAGTGGCTTGTTCCGCCGGTGGACGAGTCGTCGGGCATTGTCTGTGTGTCGGACGACAGCCGGAAGTTGCCGAAGGGCGCGCTGTTTGTGGCCATTGCGGGGGAATTGACGGATGGCCATAAGTATGTAGGCAAGGCAGTGGAGGGCGGTGCCTCTGCTGTTGTGGTGCAGGAAAAGCCCTCTGCGGAGCTTTTGGAGCGGATGTCTGAGGCGGGGTGTGCCTGTCGTCAGGTAGCGGATTCCCTGGTGGCTTACCAGCAGTTGGCGCGGTGGCATCGCGAGTGTTATCCTGGTGTGAAGATCGTGGGTGTCACGGGGAGCTGTGGCAAGACCAGCACCAAGGAGATGATCGCCTCCATTTTGGAGGAGCGGTTCCCGGGTGGCGTGCTGAAGACCGCGGGGTCCACCAATAATCATTTTGGAGTGCCGCGGAATCTCTTCCGGATTGACGACGCCACGAAGGTGGCCATTGTGGAGATGGGCACCAATCATCCCGGCGAGATCGCTTCTCTCGCGGCGTTGGCGCCCGCGCAGATTGGCGTGGTCTGCAATATCGGCCGTGCGCATCTGGAGTTCTTCCATGATCTGCGCGGCGTGGCGAAGGAGAAGTCCGCGATTTTAGCCGCCGTGACTCCCGGTGGGGTGGCCATCTATCCCGGCGAGGCCGAGGGCGCCGACATTCTCCGGGATGCGGCGAAGAGTGCCGGGAGGATTTTGAGTTTCGGAACGCGGGAGCAGGATGACCTGCAGTATCGCTATCTGGGATACGAGCAGGGACAATTCCGGCTGTGTCTCCGTTGGAAGGACTCCGGCGAGGAGCGGGTCTTCCTGTGGAATCTGGGTGGCGTGCACATGGCGGCCAATGCCGCCTGCGCGGCGCTGGCGGCTACCGCTGCCGGATGCACTCCCGATCAGGTGGTGGAGGGACTCCGGAAGTGCGTCCTTCCAGGCGAACGGCTCCATCTCGTGGAGCGCGACAGCGTCTGCTGGGTCAATGACGCCTTCAACGCCAATCCCACCAGCATGAAGGCGGCCCTGGACTGGTTTGCCGAGGTGGCCCCCAAGGACGCGCCGCAGTTGCTGGTGTTGGGCGACATGCGGGAATTGGGTGCGGGGTCGGAGGAGAGTCACCGCGAGGCCCTGTCTTATGCCCTGTCGAAATGCGCGAAGGCGGAGATTCTCGCGGTGGGCGAGGAGATGAAGAAGGCGCTGGATGCCCTTCCGGACATTTCGCGTTGCCGTTGGGCGAAGGACGCCGCAGAGGCGAAGGCGCAACTGCAGTCCCCGGTGGCGGGCTCCTGGATTCTCCTGAAGAGCTCCCATGGCGTGGGCTTGGCGGCATTGGCACCGGCATAGTCGTTTGCTACCATAGCGCCGGAGGCGGAAATCCTTCTTTTGGGGCGGAGTGTCGCCATCGGGCGACCGTTTGGGAGGGGGTATATTTGCCGGGCGCCCGGAGAATGCGACCGCATGCGTTCCGCGCTTAAGTGGTGGAAGAACCGCGTTGCGGGTTTGTTTTTCCTTTTTTCTTCGTCTTTTCAGCAATGCAATCTGTTGGTGTCCAGGAGTATCGTCTGCGCTTTAGTGAATGCGACCGTTACGGTCGGATGAAGCTGAAAACCTTCTGTGACTATGCGCAGGAGGTAGCGGGGATCCATGCTTCTGAGTTGGGAGTGGGGTTGGAGGTCCTGTTGCCGCAGAAGCGCAGCTGGTTCCTCTCTCGGATTTGCCTGGAGATCGACCGCTATCCCGTTGTGGGGAGTCGTGTGCGGGTCACTACTTGGCCGGCGGGCTTCGATGGCCTCTTTGCCCTGCGTGAATTCCGTTTTGCGCTGGAGGATGGCGGGTGCTTTGCGCGGGGGAGCAGTGGCTGGCTTTTGATGGATGTCGCCGCCATGCGGATTCTGCATGCCGAGCGTCTTTGTGGGGCGTTGTTGCCGCCTCCGCCGGAGGGCGAGAGTGTTGCGTTTCCCTGTCTGGGAAAACTCCCTGTGGCTCCAGCCGAGGAGAATCCCCGCCTTCGCCGCGTCATGCCCACGCAGATCGACGTGAACGGCCATTTGAATAATGCGGAATACGCCGCCATCCTGCAGGACTGCCTGGGGATGGGCGTCTATCCCGCTCGTCTGCAAATCAACTACAAGCACAGTGTCCCGCCGGACAGCGAGCTGACGATCTCTGGGCATGGGAGCGGGGAGGGGGATGGCTTCCTCTTCACCGGACGCCTGGACGGCGTCGTCTCCTTTGAGACGGCGGGAACCCTTCATCGGACAGAACAAGGAGAATAATACTTATGGGATTTGATCGAGGCACAGTGACTTGCCGGATCTGCCTTTTGCCGGAACCCCTTCCCCAGGACGCCCTGCAGCGCTTTGCCGCCCAGGCGGCCTGCGCGGTGGACCAGGTCTTTGACGAACCCAGCTGGGGCTGGGTCACCGGGCGTTTTCTGCTGGAGACCGAGTTGCGGGAGGACAACGTGAAGTTCGGCTCCTTCCTGCACGTGTGTTTGCGTCAGGCGGAGCGGAAGGTCCCCACGGTCCTGTTGAATGCCGAGTGCAAGCTGGAGGAGATGGTCCAGATGAAGGCCCGCAATGTGGATCATCTGAACCGGAAGGCCCTCCGTGAGATCAAGGACGAGATCCGCCAGCGGCTGCTGCCCCAGATGCCGCCCTCCTTCTCCGGCATCTACGCCGCCATTGATCCCGCCGAGGGATACCTCTATGTGAGCGCCACCAGCGAGAAGCAGCTG
>CAZMWS010000171.1:0-3786 GCA_964570085.1 uncultured Lentisphaeraceae bacterium
GGTCGCGGGACCGGCGGTGATGGGCGTCGCCATTGGCACAATCGCCTGGTCCAGGAGCTGCTCCGAGCCCTTGACTTGTCGACCCGTGTCCTTGCCCAGCACCTGGTTGATGGCGGTGATCAGCAGGAGGGCGCCTGCGCCCATGCGGAAGGCGTCCACCGTGATGTCGAAGAGGTTCATGATGGGCGTGCCCAGCAGGAAGATCAGCAGCGTGATGGCGGCAGCGCCCAGGGTGATCCGGATTGCCAGACGACGACGGAGGGGCGCATTCGCGCCCTCCGTCATGGTCAGGAACGCCCCCAGCACAAAGAAGGGCGTCAGGAGGAAGAAGAGCCGGAGGTATAAGGCGAGGAAAGACATCTGAAATGCGAAAGAGGAGGAAGGAGGAAGGAGGAAGGAGGAAGTGTGGCCGCTCCGCGGGAATTCTGCGGCTTGAGACCGCGGTACCGTACCGCCGCACCAGCGGCGGAAGGGCGTAGGTGGGGGTACGGGGGCGGCAGCCCCAGTCCTTTGGGTACCCAGCTAGGAAGAAACGCCCTGGTGCCAGGAGCGTTTTCGAAGTCAGCGTTTCTAGCGGCGTTTTTTTTACCGGCTTTTCCTTCCCCAAAAGGATGGCAGTAGGATCACGAAGGCGGTATAGAGTTCGAGACGGCCGGCGATCATATCGAAGGCCATGAGGAGTTTAGCGGGGGAAGAGAAGAGAGCGAAGGTGTGTGTGGGCGAGACCTCTCCCAATCCAGGACCGGCGTTGCTGACGCAGCTGACGACGGCGGAGAGGAGGCTCTCGAGGGGGGTATTTGCGGGGCAGAGGAATGCCAGGAGCAGTGTGCTTCCCGCGATGGTCGCCATATAGAGGGAGAAGAATGCGGTGCATTGGTTGACGGAGGGCATATCCAGTCGCTTTCCGTTGAGCAGGACATTGGGTACCAGGTGTGGGAAGATCCGTCGGCGGACTTCGCTGACGCCGTGTTTGAGCATGACGATGACGCGTCCCAGCTTCATGCCGCCGGAGGTCGAGCCGCCGCATCCGCCGACCAGGCTCATCATGAGCACCAGGATGCCGAGTCCGGGAACCATGGTCCATTGGGAGAAGTCGGCGGTAGTGAAGCCGGTGGAGCTCATGAGGGCGGAGACATGGAATGCTGCGGTACGCAGGAGTGTCCGCCAGTCGTGTGCGATGGGCGTGCCGTCCAGGGAGGTGAGTTGTGCGGCGGAGGCGGAATGGAGCCTGTATGCGAAGAATGCGGTGAGGGCGAGGAAGAGGCAGAGGAAGGTGCGGGTTTCTTCGTCCTTATGGTAGACGAACTGGTGTTTCAGGAGCAGTCGTGCCATGAGGACCAGATTCAGGGAGCTGAAGAGCATTGCGGCGATGCAGACCCATTGTACGGCGGGTTGTGGGAAGTGCTGGAAGTTCTCGGGGTATGGGGAGAATCCGCCGGTTGCCACGGTGGCGAAGGCGTGGCAGATGGCGTCGTAGAGGGAGTCCATTCCGGCCAGCTTGTATGCCAGCGTGACCAGGAGGGTCCAGAGGACATAGCATCCCAGGATCACGCGTGCGGTGGAGGCGATGCGCGGCATCATCTGGTCGTAGATGCTCTTCATGCCGGGGACCTCGGCGTTGTAGAGCTGACGTCCGCCGCCCAGTGCGGGCAACAGCAGCAGTGCGAACATGACGAACCCGATACCCCCGAACCAGATGAGGAGTTGTCGCCAGAAGAGGATCGCTTGTGGGAGTCCGGCGAGGCCGTCGGCGAGGACTTCGCCGTTCAGGAGTGGGATTCCGGGTTGGAGGATGGTGGCGCCGGTGGTGCTGAGTCCGGAGGCGGTCTCGAAGAGTGCGTCGATGGGGTGGAGTCCGCAGCAGAGTGTGAAGGGCAGTGCTCCCAGGAGGATGGAGGATCCCCATGCCAGGGAGATGGTGGAGAATCCGTATCGCATGGAGCTGCGGACCCGGTTGATTCCCCATGGCAGCCGTGAGAGCCCCGCGCAGATCAGGCATGCGCCCAGGCAGCCGCCGGCGCTTGCCAGGAAGCCCCGCAGATCCGACAGGGCATCGCCGCGGATGACGCCCACCACGATGGCGCAGACCATCCCCGCTCCTAAAATGAGAGTGAGGGCGGAGACGGTGAATAGCACGCTTCGCGTCTGAATGGGATGGCTCTTTCGTTCCTGCATGCGGGAGAGGGAATATGGTTGGTTAGAGATATTTCCGGACCTTCTGGGAGGCCTCGGGAGTGGAGATGGCGATCCACTGGTCGCCGGCTTGCAGGACGGTGCTACCGGTGGGGGTGATTACCTGGTCGCCCCGCAGCAGCAGCGCAATCAGGAAGTTCTTGGGGAGCTTGCAGTCCATGATCTTCATGCCCGCGTAGCCCGATTTTTCGGTGAGCGTGAGTTCTTCCATGCGGGCATTGAGGGCGCGCAACTCGGGATCCACGCGGATGGTCCCGCTGGACATCAGCCGGAAGGCGCAGTTCGCGGAGATCTGTGTGGTATTGAACCAGCATCCCGCCTGTTCGATGGAGGGGAGGATATCCATGTATTCCGCGGTGCGGGTGAGGGCGATGATCTTCTTGGCGCCCAGTCGGTCTGCCAGCAGGCAGGCGAGGATATTGTTTTCGTCGCGGACGGAGAGTGCGGCGAAGGCGTCGCAGAGCTCCACGTCGGCTTCGGAGAGGATATCGGTGTCCGTGATCTCTCCCTGGAAGATCATCAGATTCTCCCGGGGCATCTCGGTGAGGAGCTTCTGCGCGCGCTCCGGATCGCTCTCAATGACACGCACCTCCATCTTCTGCTTCAGGAGCTTCTCGATGAGCCGCAGGGCAATGGGACTGGTGCCGGCCACCACCACGCGGCGCAGCGGCGTGCTGACATCCTTGGAGAGCCAGGAGACGAATTCCGAGACCTTCTCCGTGGTGCCGGAGACATAGACCTTGTCACCTGGGAGTAACGTGGTATCCCCGTGGGGGACAATGAGTTCCCGCTTGCGGATAATCGCCGCCAAGCGAACATTCTTCAGCGCCTCCTCGCCGGAGAGATCCTGCAGCGGCGTGCCGATGAGGGAGCAATTGAGGGGGATATTCACCACATCCACCTGCGCCCCCGGAATATGGAAGGTGATTTTCTGCTGTAGAATCCGGTTCTGCAGAATGCCGAAGATCATCTCCACGCTTTCGTCGATGGAGGAGAAGACGTGGTCGATCTGGAAGGTCTCTGGCGTAATGCCATCCTCTTCCGAAAAGACATGCCGGGAGAAGACGCGGCAGATCGCGCGCTTGGTGCCCAGGCGCTTCGCGATGGCGCAGGAGAGCACATTCGCCGCTTCGTCACCAGAGAGCGCCAACAGCAGATCCGCGCGGGCGGCGCCCGCCTGCTTCAGGGTCTCCACATCCGTGCCTACGCCCACCAGAAAACGGGTGTCCAAGGAGCCGCTGGCCTCCTCGAGACTCTCAGAACGGGGGTCCACCACGACTACGTCGTGACTCAAGGAACACAGCTTGGATGCTACCAGCTGGCCCAGTTCGCCGGCGCCAATGATGATGATCTTCATCTTTTTTTCGAAAAAGGAGGAAGGAGGAAGGAGGAAGTTAGGCCAGGGTTTCGCGTGGCGAAACCCCGCGCCGGAATCTACCGGCGCGTGCGCCAATGCCGCGGCGTTATCGCCGCGGAAGTTGTTAGTGGCTAGCTGTTAGCCGTTAGTTATTTGGTCGCTGCGAGGCTCTTCCGCGGCGTATCGCCGCGGAAGTTGTTAGTGGCTAGCTGTTAGCCGTTAGTTATTTGGTCGCT
>CAZMWS010000171.1:3886-4657 GCA_964570085.1 uncultured Lentisphaeraceae bacterium
GCGCGGCTCTTCCGCGGCACTCGGCCGCGGTACTGGTACCGCCGCACCAGCGGCGGAATTCCCGCGGAGCGTCCTTATGAACTATCTGCTAGCCACTATCCTGCTAGGTACTAAATTGGGCCCAGCTAGGAAGAAACGCCCCGGTGGAAGGGTCGTTTTCGAAGGTGGTATCCGTACCGCCGCACCAGCGGCGGAATTCCCGCGGAGCGTCCTTATGAACTAGCCGCTAATCACTAATCAACTAAGTACTAAATTGGGCCCGGTGGGAAGGGCGGATTTCGCGGTTCCGCGCTTCTCCGGGCCCGTGGGTGGGGAGTGGTGTCACTGGCGTTTTAGAGTGAGCCGGTGATGATGAGTTTCCCCATGGACCACCAGCAGAAAGCGGTGGTCAAGATGATAAAGGCACCCAGCATATTGGTTGTCTCCATTGGTTCGCGCCGCCCCGCATGCTCGCGACCGCAGATTGGGCGGCCGACACAGGCATTCGGGCATGACGGAGCGGACGACGCTCGGATCACTCCTCTCGAATGGAAGACGGTGGTTGTGGGGCGCGCCACAGGAGAAAAGGCGTGTCCCGGTCGTCTTTCAAGCCGTCCAAGTCGTGACGGTCTTCGGGAGGTCGGGCGTAAAGATATGGAGAGAGCCCTTATGGACCGGCTCGGACGGGCAGAGTCCGTTTGGCGAGCCGCTGCTTTACGATGCAGGGTGGGTGTGGGTGTCGCGTGCGTCCCTTTTCGGGATGCGGTGCGCATGCGGCCAAGAGGAGGAGTG
>CAZMWS010000172.1:0-832 GCA_964570085.1 uncultured Lentisphaeraceae bacterium
GAGGATCTCGTGCGGGAGCTCCAGGGAATTTTTCTGGAGGATCTCCAGGCCCATCTTCTGCTCCTGGCGCAGGACCATCCCCTGCTGGAGCTGCTGGCTCTGGGACTGGGAGGTCTGCAGGGAAAGACTCGGCTGGAAGGCTTCGGGAGGCATTCGAAGACGCAATCAAAAGGCTAGTCGAGTTTCAGCTCCAGTCCCGTCAGATAGTATCCCTCGGGGAAAGTAAGAGAAAGGGGGTGGTCGGGAGCCTGTGCGAAGGTCCGCACCACCCGCGCCTGCCGTCCGGCATCCACCAGGGCCTCGCCCAGGATCGTCCGGAAGAACTCGGGAGTCATGGCGGCGCTGCAGGAATAGGTCAGGAGGGTTCCGCCGGGATTCAGGAGCTTGCAGCCCAGCAGATTCACGTCCTTGTAGCCGCGGGCGGCGCGCTGGAGCTGCCCCTTGGTGGCCGCGAACTTCGGGGGATCCAGGACGATGACATCGAAGGACTCCCGGCGATCGCGGCATTTCCGCAGCCAGGTGAACATATCGGCGTGCTGGAAGGTGAGCCGCGGATCCTCCCCCAGTCCATTCAGCGCACAGTTGGCCTTCGCCAACTCCAGAGCGGCGGCGGCGTCATCCAAGAAAGTGACTTCCCGGGCGCCTGCCAGGGCGGCACGAATGCCGAAAGCGCCGCTGTAGCAGCAGCAATCCAGCACCTTCGCGCCTTTCGCCACGGCATCAATGGCCAGGCGGTTCTCCCGCTGATCCAAGTAGAAGCCGGTCTTGTGACCGCCGGGCATATCCATGCGGAAGACCACGCCATTCTCGCGAATGGTGAAATCGGCGGGGG
>CAZMWS010000172.1:842-4648 GCA_964570085.1 uncultured Lentisphaeraceae bacterium
GGGGCTCTTCGCCCCAGAGGAGTCCCTCCACGGGCGGCAAGCCCTCCCGGACTCGTGCATCCGCCTGGGAGCGCTCGTAGATTCCGCGGATGCCGGGCAGTTCGGCGAGGAGCCCGACCAGGGTGCTCTTCCAGGCCTCGGGGCCTGCGCCCAGGAATTCGCAGGAGAGGAAGGGGCCGTATTTATCCACCACCAGGGCGGGCAGTCCGTCGGCCTCGCCATGAATCACGCGGAAGGCGTCCTCTTCCCGGAAGCCCAGTCCCTTGCGGTATTCGTAGGCCTTCTGGATCCGCTGGCGGAAAAATTCGGTATCGACGGTTTCGCGGGTATCGAAGGTCCAGACGCGTGCACGGATCTGGGAATTCGGGGAATACGCGGCCCAGGCCAGCATGGCGCCCTTCGCGTCGCAGACGGCGACGGTCTCGCCGGAGGCGGGATCGCCCTCCACACGGGCGACCGCACCCGAGAAGAGCCAGGGATGACGACGCGCCAAGGAGGCCTCGCGCTTCGGGGCCAAATAAATGCGCTTGCTTTCCATAGGACTCCCCTATCGCTGTTCCCGAAGGACCTGCTCCAGCTCCTTCGCCTGAATGGCGCGGGTGCCCACATAGCCCACCACCACGCCAGCCGCGGAATTCGCCATCGTGGCGGCCAGCGCATGGGGCGCGCCAGCGCAGATTGCCAGGGTCATGGTGGCCATGACCGTGTCGCCCGCGCCCGAGACATCATAGACCTGTCGCGCCTGGGTGGGAATCACCAGGGGCTCCGCCTCGTCCTTCCGGAAGAGCGCCATGCCCTCGGCCCCCAGGGTGATCAACAGCATCTCCGCCTCCCAGCGCTTCAGGAGGATCTTGCCTACCCGCGCCAACGGCTTGTCGTGCAGCGGATCGCCGATGCCGGGAACGAAGGGAACCTCCGCCAGAGAGAATGCCTCCAGGCGATTGGGGGTCATGAGAGTGAGTCCGGAGACATTGAAGGGATGGGAGGGATGGGGATCCAGCGTGGAGAGCACGCGGTGTTTTGCGGCCAGCTGCGCCACCTCGGACATGAACTCCCGAGTGAAGACGCCCTTCGCGTAGTCTTCCATGACCAGCGCATCCAGCACGCCGGCAGACAGATCCCGCTCCAGAGCCGCCAGGATGCCCTTGCGAACTTCGGCGGAGACCTCCTGGGGGACCTCGCGGTCCACGCGGACCACCTGCTGATTGTCAGCCAACACGCGGGTCTTGACCGTGGTATGTCCGCCGGGAATCACCTGGACGCCGTCCGTCTGGGCACCGGATTCCTTCAAAAGCGCCAGCACCTTCCCGCCGTCCACGTCATCAGAAACGGTTCCATAGACGGAGACCTTTCCGCCCAGGGAGAGGACATTCTCCGCCACATTGGCAGCGCCGCCCAGCACCTGGCTCTCACGGGAAATCAGCACCACGGGAACAGGCGCCTCCTGGGAGATACGGGTGGCCTGTCCCCACAGGTAGCGGTCAAGCATCAAGTCGCCCACTACGCCCACGCGGCAGCGGGAAAAGCGCTTCAGGATATCAAGGAGTGTCTGCTTTTGAGTCATGGTGCTCTCTATGCGTTTTGAGAGAAAAGAAAGACATGCGGGGCGTCTTGCCTCGCGCGAAAAGGGTGAATTAGGGATTTTCCAGAATAGAGTCCACGGGGCCGTCAATGAGGATTTCGGGGGCCTCTGCGGAAAATCCGCCGCCGGCCTCCAGAGAATCCAGGAAGGCCTCCAGGCGCTCCAGATTCGCCATCTGCGCCTGGCGCTCCTGGGGAGTGAGCTCCTCGCCGTAGCGGCGCAAATAGCCCACGCGCTGCTCCATCTCCTGACGGAGGGCCTCCAGATAGGTCTCGGAGAGGGTATCCTTTGACAGCAAGGAGGTGATCTCCTTGCTCTTGAGGCGCTTGCGGACCACGTCCACACGGTTGGTAAGCGCCTGCGCCTCCACTTGGTTCTGGACGGCGTCGGTCTTCATAAGCAACCGCGAGAGTCCCACGCAGACGCCGATTTCCACCACGAAGGCAATCACCACGCCCAGAATCGCAAGATACCCCATGGCATTCGCCATGGCGGAGGCGCCGGGGCGGCCATGGAGGCGGTAGAAGAGCAGCTCGCGGTCATCGGAGGACCAGCGAATGGCGCCGCCCTGCCGAAGGACGCCCTCCTCTCCGGGTGCCAGCGGGGACTCCCCCAGGAGCACCGGGGACTCGCCGCAATTCTTCACGCGCGCCACGCCCGACTCCTCCCGGAAGGAGAGCTCCCCCACGGGGAGACCATCCTTCTCGGAAAGCCGGAAGGGCATTTCGGGGAAAGAGAAGCTCCGTCCCCTTGCAAAGAGGGCGGAGAGATCTCCCGCGTCCGAGTGTCGAAGAAGCAGCTGGAAGGGCATAGCGCGTTATTTCTTCGCGGGGCTACTCGTTCGCGGGGGGCTGCTTCGGGCGGGAACCCCGGCGGGTCTTCTTGGGCGGTGCGACCTCGTCACGGGGGGCGATCTTCGTCACGCCCTCCGAAGCCTCGGCAACGGGCTCCGCCACCAGCACGGGCGCCGCATTTTCGACGGGCGCTGGCGCGGGTGCAGGAACCGGGAGGAACTCGAAGGAGAACTTGTCCTCGCCCGGCAGGCGATCCACCTGGATTCCAGAGAATTCGGCGCCGTCCTGGCGCAGGAGCAGCTCGTCCGCCAGGGGATCTTCCACACGCTGTTCGATGACGCGTCGGACTTCTCGGGCGCCGAAATCGGTGCTGAAGGCCTTCTCCAGCAGATAATCCTTGGCGGCGGGCGTGAGAGTCAGCTCGTGGCCCTTGGCGGCCAGGCGCTTCGCGATGGTGCCCACTTCCAGGTCGATGACCTTCCGGATGTCCTCACGCTGCAAGGACCGGAAGACCACGATGTCATCCAGACGATTCAGGAATTCGGGTCGGAAGGTCTTTTTGGCGATTTCCAGGATGCGGTCCCGCATGCCACTCTCCTCCTGGGCGGGGTCGCCTGCGGAGAATCCCAGGCTGGAGGGCCGGGAGAAGCGCTGTGCGCCGGCATTGGAGGTCATGACGATGATGGCATTGCGGAAGGAGACGGTGCGGCCCAATCCGTCGGTGAGCTGGCCCTCTTCGAAGATCTGGAGGAGGATATTGCTCACATCGGGATGCGCCTTCTCCAGCTCGTCCAGCAGGACCACGCTGTAGGGACGGCGGCGGATCTTCTCGGTGAGCTGTCCGCCTTCTTCGTAGCCGACATATCCGGGAGGCGCACCAACCAGGCGGGAGACGTTGTATTTGTCCATGTATTCGGACATGTCGATGCGGATGAGGGCATCGGGATCCCCGAACATTGCCTCGGCGAGCTTCTTGGCCAGGTAGGTCTTGCCCACGCCGGTGGGTCCCAGGAAAAGGAAGGTTCCGATGGGCCTGCGGGGATCCTTGAGGTCTGCGCGGGAACGCCGCAGCGCGCGGCAGACGGTCTGGATGGCCTGATCCTGTCCAATGATGGTCTTCTGGAGCTCCTCCTCCATCTTCAGGATGCGGCGGACCTCCTCCTCGGCCATGCGGGTGAGCGGGATGCCGGTCATGGAGGCCACCACGGCGCGGATGTCATCCCCCGTAATCACCTTGCGATCCTGGACCTTCTCGGATTTCCACTGGTTCAACAGCTCCTCGCGCTTCGTCTGCAAATCCTTCTCGCGCTGACGAAATTCGCCGGCCTGCACGAAGTCCTCGCGCATGACGGCATCCAGCTTCTTGGTGCGCAGCTCCTCCAGTTCCTTGTCCATGGCGGTGGTATCGGGGCGGGGGCGCTCGGGATGGA
>CAZMWS010000173.1:0-4628 GCA_964570085.1 uncultured Lentisphaeraceae bacterium
AATACACCCGCATGGTCCCCTGCCGGCGCTTCGGTCGTCCGGAAGAGGTCGCTTGCGGCGTGCTCTACCTGCTGGGTCCCCAGGCCGGGTATGTGACCGGCACCGTCCTGGAGATCGCAGGCGGTCTCTAAAAGAAACGCCCCGCCCCCCACTGGCAAAAATGCGGGGAGGGCGCCTCCCTTCCTCTGCCGGGTGTTCCGGTATTCAACCCAACAACCTCCTCACCCAATCCTCCGTAATCACAATGATCAAGAACAGAATTTGCCTCCTTCTGGCGCTGGTCCTCTGCGGTCTGGCACTCACCGGCTGCAAGCGCAAGACCGTGCTCCACATCTATACCTGGTCCGACTACTTCTCACCCACCCTCATCCAGCGCTTCGAGAAGGAAAACGACTGCGTGGTCATGATGGACATCTTCGATTCCAACGAAATGATGTTCGCCAAGCTCCAGGCAGGCGGCACCGGATATGACATCATCGTGCCCACACACTATTTCATCGGAAAGATGGTCAACGAGGGCATGATCCAGAAGCTGGACAAGTCCCGCCTCCCCAATCTGCAGTGGCTGGATCCCGAGATCGTCTCCATGATGAATCCCATGCTCCTGGACTATTGCGTGCCGTATTTCATGAGCTACACCGGCCTTGGCTACAACAAGGAGAAGCTCCCCAATTTTGAGCCCTCGTGGTCCGTCTTCGAAAATCCCGAGCTGGCCGGCCGCATGACGCTGTTGGATGACTACACCGAGGTCCTGGGGGCCCTGGGACGATACCTTGGCTACACTGCCGCCGAGCTGGATGACCCCGTGGAGGGCGATGCCCGCATGGAGAAGCTGGTGGAGCTTGGCCTCAAGTGGCGCAAGAATGTCATCAAATTCGAGAACGAGCAATACAAGAATGGGCTCTCCGCCGGCGAGTTCCTGGTGACCATGGGATACTTCAGCGACCTTTCCCAGGCGGTGGACGAACAGCCCGAGACCCTCGGTTTCGTCATGCCCAAGGAGGGGCCACATGAGCTGCGATACCCTCGTGGTTGCCGCAGACGCCCCCAATCCCGATCTGGCATACAAGCTCATCAACTTCCTCCACGAGCCCGAAAACGCCAAGACCAGCATCCTGGAAATCCATACCTACTGCCCCAACTACAAGGCAGTGGAACTCCTGGATCCCGAGGACGCCGCCAACGGCAACTACATCATCCCCAAGGAGGTCCTCCAGCATTCCGAGTTCATGCCTGAACTCTCCCCCGAACAGGAGGCACGACACCTCAAATACTGGCACCGCATCAAGGCCGGACTGGAATAAAGGCCCATCACAGAATATCCTAGCTGCACAAAAACGGCGCCCCGAGATCCTTCCCGGGACGCCGTTTTTTATGCGTGGGGGGGACGATTCTTCCCACGGATGGCTTTTTCCCGAAATCTTCATGAGGGAGGGGCGTTCCGGCTTTCATAGAGCCGTTGCAATATTTCTGGTAGCCCGAGGCGGGATCGAACCGCCGACCACCTGCTTAGAAGGCAGGTGCTCTATCCAACTGAGCTATCGGGCCGCCAAGATGGGGGAATAGGGTGTTTTGCCTTTGCGGGTCGGGGGTGTTTGGGAATATTTTGCGCCCCGGTCTGGAAGGCTCTTTAAGATAAGTCATTGGGGGGCTTTTTCAAGCGTGTGGGGGTGGGTGTGACAGGCTGTCGCGGGGGTGGAAAACGGGGTAGAAACGGGGCGTCGGAATTTCCCCAGGATTCCTGGGTGGTGGTGGCATGTCCCTTGCTTGATACAATGTTTTGCTCGGCATCCCTCTTTTGAGGGGTGCGATTTTGTTTGTAAAGGGAGGTAATGACAATGAACTTTGATCGTTTGACTGTGAAGTGCCGTGAGGCATTTGATGTTGCGCAGAAGACGGCCGCGAAGTTCGGCCATCAAGAGCTCCAGGGCGTCCATCTGCTGTATGCTCTGCTGACGCAGGAAGGCGGCCTGACGGGGTCGATTTTGGAGCGCATGAATATCCCCGTGAAGGCGGTGCTCTCTTCGGTAGAGGGCGTGCTTGGTCGTCTGCCCCGCGTTGTGGGTCGTGAGATCAAGGTGGAGGCCGGCCGAGAGCTTTCGGATATCCTGGAGAATGCCGACCGTCGCCGCGAGGAATTCAAGGACGAGTATCTGAGCGTGGAGCATCTGCTGCTGGCCCTGGCGTCGGTGGAAAGTGAAGCGAAGCGCGTGTTGTCGTCCCAGGGCGTCGAGGAGTCGTCGCTTTTGGAGGCGGTGAAGGCGGTCCGTGGCAACCAGCGTGTGACCAATGAGGATCCCGAGTCCTTGAATGGCGTTCTGGAGAAATACGGCCGAGATTTGACGGAAGCGGCTCGGAAGGGCAAGCTGGATCCCGTGATTGGCCGTGACGACGAGATCCGCCGTGTGGTGCAGATTCTGTCTCGTCGTACCAAGAACAACCCGGTGTTGATTGGCGAACCTGGCGTTGGCAAGACGGCCATTGTGGAAGGCCTTGCTGGTCGAATTGTGCAGGGCGATGTGCCCGAGGGCCTGAAGAACCGCCGGCTGATTGCGCTGGATATGGGCTCGCTGCTGGCGGGCACGCAGTATCGTGGCGCATTTGAGGAGCGTCTGAAGGCCGTGTTGAACGAGGTCGTCAAGTCCGAGGGACAGGTGATTCTCTTCATCGATGAGCTGCACACCGTGGTGGGCGCCGGCAGCACCGGTGGCTCCATGGACGCCGGCAATATCCTGAAGCCCATGCTGGCGCGTGGCGAGCTGCATTGCATTGGCGCCACGACCTTGGATGAGTATCGGAAGTACATCGAGAAGGACCCCGCGCTGGAGCGTCGTTTCCAGACGGTGCTGGTGGAGCCCCCCGGTGTGGAGGACACCATCTCCATTTTGCGAGGACTGCGCGAACGCTACGAGCTGCACCACGGCGTGACCATTCGGGATTCCGCGCTGGTGGCCGCGGCCGTCCTCTCCGATCGATATATCACCGATCGATTCCAGCCCGACAAGGCCATCGACCTGGTGGATGAAGCCGCCGCCCATCTGCGGACCGAGATTGATTCCCGTCCTGTGGAGTTGGATGAGGTGCTTCGGCGCCGCACGCAGTTGGAGATCGAGCGTTCCGGACTCTCCAAGGAGACCGACGATGCCTCCCGCGAACGCCTGCAGCGCGTCGAGAATGAGCTGGCGGAGATCCGCGAGAAGTCCTCGAAGCTGGAAGCCCGCTGGGAGAAGGAAAAGAAGCACATCGGCGAGCTTCGGCAGGTGAAGGAGGCATTGGAATTGGCGAATCGGCAGGCCGACGAGGCCGTCCGAAAGGGCGACCTGGAGGAGGCCGGACGAATCCGCTACGGCACCATCCCCGGTTTGGAAAAGCAGAAGAAGGCGCTGGAGGAGACTCCCTGGGAGGGCGACGAGGCACGGCTGCTCCGCGAGGAGGTCGACGAGAACGACGTTGCCGAGATCATCAGCAAGTGGACCCACATCCCCGTCGCCAAGCTGATGCAGGGCGAGCGCGAGAAGCTCCTTCGGCTGCCCGACGAATTGCACCACCGTGTGGTGGGACAGGACGAGGCGGTCACCGCGGTCTCCGAGGCCATCCAGCGCGCCCGCGCGGGCCTGCAGGATCCCAACCGGCCCATCGGGAGCTTCCTCTTCCTGGGACCCACCGGCGTGGGCAAGACGGAGCTGGCGAAGACGCTGGCCGAGAATCTCTTCGATGACGAGCGCGCGCTGGTGCGTATCGACATGAGCGAGTTCATGGAGAAGCACAGCGTCTCGCGGCTGGTGGGCGCGCCTCCCGGATACGTCGGCTACGATGAAGGCGGACAGCTCACCGAGGCCGTCCGGCGCCGTCCATACTGCGTGGTGCTCTTCGATGAGGTGGAGAAGGCGCATCCCGATGTCTTCAACTTGCTGTTGCAAGTGCTGGACGACGGTCGGCTGACCGATTCGCAGGGCAGGGTGGTCGACTTCCGCAATACGGTGATCATCATGACCAGCAATATGGTTCTGCCGAGATTGTGGAGGCCTCCGGCGAGAGTTCCGAGACGGTGCGGGAGAAGGTCATGGCGCTGTTGAAGAACTTCTTCCGTCCCGAATTCCTGAACCGTCTGGACGACATCGTGGTCTTCCAGCGGCTGGAGGAGTCCCAGATCGTCAAGATTGTCGACCTGCAGATCGAGGCGCTGCGCAACCGTCTGGAGAAGCTCCGGATCCACCTGGAAATCACCCCCGCGGCCTCCGCCGCCCTGGCGAAGGAGGGATACGATCCCGTCTACGGTGCGCGTCCCCTCAAGCGTGTGATCATCCATCGGCTGGAGAATCCGCTCTCCAAGATGCTCCTCGCCGGCAAGTTCAAGGAGGGACAGACCATCACCGTCGATGCCCCCGATGAACTCGGTAATTACGTCATGCGGTAAAATACAAATCGCACGATAGCGAAAAGGGCCGCCAGTATCCAAGCGATGCTGGCGGCCCACTTTTTTTGTAAAAAAGGGAGGAAGGAGGAAGGAGGAAGGAGGAAGTTAGGCCAGGGTTTCGCTGGGCGAAACCCCGCGCCGGAATTTACCGGCGCGTGCGCCAATGCGCGCCGCAACTGGTTGCGGCGCAAGTAGCTAGTAGTTAGTGGTT
>CAZMWS010000174.1:0-4609 GCA_964570085.1 uncultured Lentisphaeraceae bacterium
GCGCGCGTGGCGCACGCGCCGGTAAATTCCGGCGCGGGGTTTCGGCACGAAACCCTGGCCAAACTTCCTCCCTCCTCCTTCCTCCTTCCTCCTTCCTCCTTTTTACTATTTCCGATGTCCCCTATGCCATCCCCAGGTGCACCAGAGGATTGCGGCGATGATGCCGGCGGCATAGGCGACGGGCAGTGGCAGACCGAATCCGGCGGGACCGTGGTGAGCGGGGGAAGTCCAGAGGATATAGGTCACGCAGATAAAGGTAATGAATGCGCAGGGGAGGACCGTGATCCAGGCGTTCTTCTTTTGTTTCCAGAGCCAGACGGAGGTAGCCAGGAGTGTGAAGACCGCCAGCATCTGGTTGCCCCAGGCGAAGTAGTTCCAGAGGAAACCGAAGGACTTCGCGCTCTGGTTGGACCACCAGAGCAATCCGCAGATTGCGGCGATGAGCGGGATGCAGAGTGCCAGTCGGTTCACCAGGGAGGTCTGGTCGATATGGAAGACCTCTCCCAGGCTCAAGCGGAGACTCCGCATGGCGGTATCGCCGGAGGTGATTGCCAGGATGATGACGCCCAGCAGCGTGACATTGCCCAGCTTGCTTCCCAGGAAGAAGGTCACGATCTTCTGCATCACGGTGGTGGTATTGATGTCGAAGGTCTCGGGGAAGAGATTATAGATGATGTAGCCGCCGGCAGCCCAAATCATGGCCACAATGCCCTCCATGATCATCATGCCGTAGTAGGTCGCGCGCGCCTCGCGCTCAGTGGACATGGTGCGCGCCACGATGGGCGACTGTGTGGCATGGAAGCCGGAGAGGATTCCGCAGGCGATGGTGACGAAGAGCACGGGCAGCACAGGATAGGTGGCCCGGAAGGATCGGAACTGCTCCAGCAGCGTGGGTGTGGCGATGAAGATCTCGTCGTTATAGAAGGAGTGATATCCCAGGATCGCCACCAGCAGTCCCAGGGTTCCGAACAGCAGGATTCCGCCAAAGATAGGGTAGAGCTTTCCGATGATCTTATCCACCGGGAAGAGCGTCGCCACGATGTAGTAGATGAAGATGCATGCCGTAGCGATCCAGAAGACATGGGATCCCTGGATCATGAGGGTGAAGAGATTCGCGGGGATATTGATGAAGACCGCCACCACCAGCAGCAGAAGCAGCGTCATGAAAACCGAGAAGACCGCGTAAACGCCAGTGCCCAGGGACTCCCGGATCATTCCGGGGAGATTCGAGCCGTTGCGGCGCAGAGACATCATTCCCGACGCAAAGTCGTGGACGGCGCCACCAAGGATATTTCCCAGCGGGATGATGAGGAAGACGCAGGCGCCGAACTTAATGCCCAGGATCACGCCGATGACGGGTCCCACGCCTGCAATATTCAACAGCTGGATCAGCATATTCTTCCAGCCGGGCATGACGATGAAGTCCACGCCGTCCTTATGGGTCACTGCGGGGGTCAGGCGGTCATCGGGCGCCAGGATCCCCTCCACGTATTTGCCGTAGGTGTAGTATCCGCCAATCAGCATCGCGATGCCAAAAAGAAAGAAAAGCATAACCGAAACGACTCCTTGTTGTGAAGGGAACGACGAAAACGGGAAGGCTCAGGAAAGTGGATGGCGGGACTTATTCCGCCAGTGGGGTCAGTCCCGCGGCGCGTGCGGCGCGGACGATATCATTGGTCGCGAAGCCCTGGAATTCCAGGGAGCGCTGTCCCTCCGCCAGGTGTTCGAAGCGGATGGTGAGGCAGCGTGGGGACTCCAGAAGCCCGGCGATTTGCTCGGGCCACTCCACCAGCGTGATGGCATTTGGCTGGAAGAGAAATTCGTCTATGCCAAAGGCAAGGGCGGACTGTTCGTCGCCGATGCGATACATATCCAGGTGGTAGAGGAATTTTCCGTCGGGTCGGCGGTATTCCTGTGCCACGGTGAAGGTGGGGCTAGTGACGGCCTCGGTGATGCCCAATCCGCGGGCGATGCCGCGGGAGAGGACCGTCTTTCCGCACCCCAGATCGCCAATCAACGCAATCACCATTCCGTCCTGGAGAATGGATGCCATGGCCATGCCCATGGCGAGGGTCTTTTCATCGCTATCGCTGAAATACTTTGGCATACTTGAAAAAGAGGTAACTCCACAGAGGGGAAAAGCGTTCTTTGGCAGATCGCGGTAAGATAATTCTCCTCCGGAGCTCCGTCGCGCGCGCACGCGAGATACACGAAAACACCGCCGCGAGAAAATGGTGGAGTCCTTCTCTCGCGACGGCGCGGATGGTAAAAACGGCTTGCGGTTTCTTTTTTTTATCGTTCGGTCGTCGGAGGGGTCTTAGGGCGGAAGCGTCGGAGCCTCAGGGCATTTCCGACCACCAGGAGGGAGCTCACCGACATCGCGGCGGCGCCGGTCCAGGGAGGGATGCTAGCGCCCCAGTGGGAGAAGAGTCCGG
The DNA here is from genome assembly GCA_964570085.1 of uncultured Lentisphaeraceae bacterium. Classification (GTDB taxonomy): domain Bacteria; phylum Verrucomicrobiota; class Lentisphaeria; order Oligosphaerales; family Oligosphaeraceae; genus UBA1724. The sequence goes on from CAZMWS010000174.1 coordinate 2,436, forward strand.
CTGCCAGGGGGATCGCCAGCACATTGTAGCAGAAGGCCCAGCAGAGATTCTCGCGGATCACGCGGAGGGTCGCCAGAGAGAGCCGCCGTGCGGTGGCCACCACGGAGAAGGAGGGATTCAGGAGAATCACCTCGGCGGTATCCAACGCCACATCGGTGCCCGCGCCCATGGCGACACCCACCCGCGCAGAGGCCAACGCCGGCGCGTCATTGACGCCATCGCCTACCATGGCAACCGAATGGCCCTCGCGTTGCCAATTCTTGATCCACTGCGCTTTGTCCTGGGGAAGCAACCCGCCCTCCGCTTGATCCAACGGCAGCGTCTTCACCAGCGCCTGCGCCGCCTGACGTCGATCGCCGGTGAGCATGACGCAGGCAGTCCCGGAGTCCTTCAGATCCAAGAGTGTCTCCCGCGCCTGGGGCTTCAGGGTATCGCTCATCCAAAAGACCGCCAGGAGCTCCTTCTGGGAGAAGAGATAGAGCGGCGTGGATGCGGCATCCTGTCCGGCATCGGAGCCCTCCGGTGGCAATTCAATGCCGGCCTCCTGGAGCATCCGCGCATTTCCGCATCCCAGGATGCGTCCGTGGATCTTCCCGGTGACGCCGCGGCCGGGGTGATTTTGGAAATCCGTGACCCCGGAGAGCTCCAGGGAGAGCTCCTCCGCGCGGCGGACCAATGCGCGTCCCTGGGGATGCTGGGAGCCCTGTTCCAGAGAGGCGGCCACCTCCAGGAGGCCCTCCTCGTCTCCATCAGGAGACGCAGGAACGATGCGCTCCAGCGCGGGTCGTCCCTCGGTCAGGGTGCCCGTCTTGTCCAGCACCACGGTGTCCACGCGGCTGAGCTCCTCCAGAGCGGTGGCATTCTTGAAGAGAATTCCGTGCCGGGCGCCCACGCCGGTTCCCACCAGGATTGCCACCGGGGTGGCCAATCCCAGCGCACAGGGACAGGAGATCGCCAGGACGGTGACCGCGTAATCCAGGGCAGTTGTCCAGGGATGCCCCGTCAGCAGCCACGCCAAAAGCGTAATGAATGACGCCATCAGGACTGCGGGCACGAAGACCGCGCAGACGCGGTCGACCAATCGGGCGATGGGCGCCTTGGAACTGCCCGCCTCCACCACCATGGCAATGACCTTCCCAAAGAGGCTCTCTTCCCCAGCAGCGCGCACCTTGATCTCCAGCAGCCCATCCTGATTCAGGCTGGCGCCCAGCACCTCGTCACCAGGCCCCTTCTCCACCGGCATCCACTCGCCAGTGATCGCGGACTGATCCACGGTGGAGTGTCCAGAGACCACCTGTCCATCTGCGGGAATCATGGCGCCGGGACGCACCCGGCAGCGATCGCCGCACTGAAGCTGTTCAGGGGAGACCTCCTCCTCGGTGCCGTCCGCCTTCACCCGAATCGCCTGGCGCGGCGAGCGCTCCCGCAGCGCCTGCAATTCGCCGGCCGCCCTCCCCCGTGCACCGCCCTCCAGCCACTTTCCCAGGGAGACCAGCGTCAAGAGCATGGCGGGAGTCTCGAACATAATGCCCTTCCAGGAACCGCCCGCCACCACCGCATTAACCAACCGCACCAGCGGATAGACAAAACCCGCCCCTGCCGCCAACGCCACCAGGCTCTCCATGGTCGGCACCAGCCGGAACAACGACTTCACTCCACGGGCGAACTTTCCGCGATTCAGCCACAACACCGGCAAGACCAGCACAAACTGCACCCACACCGATACCCAGGGATGCTCCGAAAACCACTCCGGCAAAATGCCGAACATCCCGCCCATGGACAGCACGCACACCGGCAACGCAAAGACCAGCGACCACAAAAAGACCCGCAATAACTCCCGATTCTCCTGCTCCGGAGAAGGCAATTCCCCCGTGCCGTCCAGCAACACACAACCATACCCCGCTGCCGTCACCGCATCAATCACACGCTCCACACAAGAGCTGTCCTCCGATTCCAACAACAACAGGTGATTCACCAAATCCACCTGCACCTTGTGGACCCCCACTACCCGCGAGGCCGCCTTCTGAACATGACCCTGACATACAGCACACTGCATGCCCTGGATGGAAAATCGAAAAAACATAAAAACAAAAAAAGAGGAAGGAGAAAGGAGAAAGGAGGAAGTTAGGCCAGGGGTTCGCGGGGCGAAACCCCGCGCCGGAATCTACCGGCGC
>CAZMWS010000175.1:0-4569 GCA_964570085.1 uncultured Lentisphaeraceae bacterium
GGAATTTCCGGACCAGCTCCACGTATGCGGGGCAACAGGAGGTGGTCATCAGCCGCTGTCCGTCCTTCATGCGTTCCCGGAATTCGCGGGTTTCGTGTTCGGTGGTCTTTTCGGCGCCGAGGGCGACCTCCATGACATCGGTGAATCCCAGTTTTCCGACGGCGGTGAAGAGCTGTTCCAGGGTTCCGGCGAACTGTGAGGTCGCGGCGGGGGCGACCATGGCGACCACCTTTTCTGAGCGCTTGAGGGCGAGCAGCACATCCAGGAGCTGGGAGTGTTCCATGATGGCGCTGAATGGGCATTTTGCGAAGCAGTTTCCGCAGGAGATGCACTTTGTGGGATCGATGGTGGTGTGTCCCTCCTCGTCCTTATGGATGGCGCCGGTGGGGCATGCCTCTTCGCAGGGGACGGTGGTTTTGACGATGGCGTGGAAGGGGCAGACTCCGACGCACTTTCCGCACTTGATGCACTTCGAGTAGTCGATGGTGGATGCCTGGTTGACGATGGAGATGGCGCCCTTGGGGCAGTTATACATGCAGGGGCGGGAGAAGCATCCGCGGCAGTTTCCGGTGACCACCACGCGGCTGCTGGGGCATTCGGAGCATGCGGCCTCGCAGACGGAGAGGGGGAGCCTCGTGGCATCGGGATCGGGGGCATTGGCGGCCTTCCGTTCGCAGGCCTCGCGGTAGTAGGATGCCAGGGTGCGTGCCTCATCGGTCTCCTCTTCGCAGGCGAAGCCCAGCAGGCTCATGAGGCGGTATTTGATGACGGCGCGGTCGTGGTAGATGCAGCATCGGCTGGAGCCGCCCTGTTTTGGGCGCATGGCGATGGGCATCCTGTCGAGATCCTCCTCCAGCGTGCCATTATTGAAGGCGCGCACAAAGCGGATCATCAGTTCTCGTCTCAAATAGACAGAGCCGTCAAGCATATTTCGAATTCTCTCGGGGCAGTGGGAGGGAGGGGGGGTATAGGGAGTCGAGGGGGACCCGTCGGCCTGGTGGGATAATTTATTTACCGGTGGCGGGTCCCTTCGATGGTCAGCTGTGATTTTGGATTCTTTTTTATTCCCAGCTAGCCAGGATTTCGCGCATGCGGTCGTAGATCTTCTCGGGAGTCGCCTTCTCGATGATCTCGCCTTCCAGCTTAGCGTAGGGAGCGCCGGCCAGCTTGGTGTCGTTGCACAGTCCCAGGCAGGGCATGGCGCGGATTTCGGCCTTGCTGCGCAGTTCGCTGGGCATTTCGTTCTCGATGTTGAGCAGCTTGTCGGCGCCCAGCATGAAGCAGGTGGTGCCGCAGCAGATTTCCAGTTTGAGCTTTCTCATCGTGGGGTATCTCCTTGTGGGAGGGGGGGGGTGTTGTGTGTTTTTTTATGTGGCGATGTGCCAACCCGGCAGTTGCCAAAAAACGGGTATCGTGGGGGATTTTGCTAGAAGTAGCTGACCTTGGTCTCCTTGCGGTATTTCTTCTGGAGGGCATCGCAGAGACGCCGGATGACGCCGCGGCGCAGTTCCAGATCCTGTGGGAGATTGGGGTCCTGGTGTGCCTCATTGACTTTGGTGCCCACCACGAATTCGATGATGTCATGTTGCATCATCATGTCGATGATGCGTCGGGCGGCGGTGGGGACAGTTGCCAGGTCCTCGTCGTTTTCCAGAGCCACGCAGGCGCGTGTGAGGGTGAGGATTCCCTCGGTGACCATAGCCACTCCGGGCATTCGTCCGGCGGGGGGGAGTTTGTCTCCGGGCTTCAGGTGTGAGATATCGATCTGGACCCGTTTGCCCAGGACCCGTTCCAGGATGGTGGCGGTGGTGCCGCCGCAGACCACGGTGTGGTCTTCGCCCAGATTCGCCTGGAGGGCGTATTCCCGGTCGTGTTCCTTGTGGTAGGGTGGTCCCGTGAGCAGTCGCATCACGCGGGGCGTGCGCATATAGAGCACCATGCAGGTGATGTCGTCCTTGCAGGTATTCTGGGAGATGCTGTATGCCTCGTAGGCGATGGAGCGTGCCAGGGCGTAGCTGGAGATATCCGGATTTTCGGCGATGCGTTCCTGTGCGAAGGCCATCTCGCCGCTGCGTCGCCAGCCGAATTTGTATTGGGAGCCCTCTCCGAGTCCGGATTGCGTGACGCCATCGGAGGCGATGATCAGGCGGTCTCCGGGCTCCATCTTGAGCTCATAGCACTCCACCTGTCGATCGGGCCAATGGCTGGAGACGATGGTCTCGTGCTTGAGGGGCTGGACCTCCTCGGTGCCGCGCAGGTGGATATACTGTCGATTTCCCATTTCCACCACGCGGGTGATGCCGCCCAGCCGGAGATCCACCATGGAGAAGGTGGCGTAGCTGATCTTTCGCACCTCGCAGACCGGCAGGGAGTCCATGATGGTCTCCACGGACTGCAGCAGATCCATATTGGACTGCAGGAAGCGCAGTGCCATGGTAGTGGTCATATTGGCCAGGATATTGGCCTTCACGCCGCTGCCCAAGCCGTCGGAGAGGACTGCCAGATACCGGTTCTCGTTCTTGAGCGCCTTGATCTGGAGATCATCGCCGCAGGCCGCCTGTCCAGTCTTGGTAAACTGGAAGGACTCCATTTCCACGAAGACGGGCTGAGTCATTTCTTTTGGTCTCCCAGTCCGTGGTGGCTCTCGTAGGTGCCGGCGATTTCGTTGAGGAGGATCTCGGTGTCTGCCACGTGTTCGCCGAAGAGTCGTGCCACCTGCTGGACGGTATAGACATTCTTCTGGATGACCTCGCGCGCCTTTTCCGCGATCTGTTCCTTCTGGAGTTCGTTCTTGGTGATGTCCTGGATGACGGCGCCGGCGGACTTTCCCTTGGCGATGGTGAAGATGCTGATATTGACGATGCGGTCCTTGAACTTCTGGTTGAACTTCTCGATCTCGCCGCCATTTTCCACGACGCTGGCGAAGAGGTCGGAGAAATCGGGCAGTGGCGTGGAGATGGGGATGGTATTCAGGTTTCCGAGGGCGTCGTAGACATCCATCATTTCTGCCATGCGGGCGAAATTCCGGTTGCATTCGCAGATATTGAGCTTTTCGTCAACGATGACGACGGCTGCGGGGATGAACCGGATCAGTGCGTTGCTGGTGCGTTCGAAGTTCTTGCGCAGGTAGGTATGGCACATGGCCTCCTCCGCCTTGTTCTCCAGGAGCGCCTTGGCGAAATCGCGGCAGGTATTGTATCCGCAGGCGCCGCAGTTGAGCTCGTCTTCCCGGGAGAACTTTCCGACGCGCGCCAGCGCCTGGGTGATCTCCTCCTCGGTGGGCTCGGCGATTGGCAGGGGTTCCGCCTTGGCGGCCTCCTCCAGCTTTGCCACGGGCGGGCGCCCCAGGGAGTCGCCGCTGGCGCTGATGCGGTCGATTTCGGCGACGGCCTCCAGTCCTCCGAAGCCGGGCGGGATGGCGGGGCCATTGACGCAGCCGCCGGGGCATGCCAGGGCCTCCAGGAAGATCTTCCGGGTGCCGCGGGAGCCGTAGTAATAGGTGAGCATCCGGTCCAGGTTCTGGAGACCGGAGATGGCGAGATAGCGGGTATCGGCCTGGCTGTCGCGCAGCGTGTCGTTCATGCCGCCTTCCACGGGATAGAAGCGGCCCTCTTCGGCGGCGGGCATTTCCAGGGGCGCCTCGGCCTCTTCGACCAGGGGGATATCCCGTTCCTGGAGGAAGCTATCGAGGGTCGCGAAAGTGATGGCCAGGGCGAGCAGATTGGGATGGCGGTCGGCCTCGTTCTTCTTGGCGGCGCAGGGCCCGATGAAGACCACCTTCGCATTTTCGCCGTAGGTGTCTTTCAGGATGCGGCAGTGTGCCAGGATGGGGGAGCAGACGGGGACGATGTTCTTGGTGTATTCCGGGTGATACTTCCGGATGTAGTCCACGCAGGCGGGGCAGGCGCCGGAGATATTGAGTGCCTGGTCGGTGGTCTTGAGGAATTCCGCGGTCTGCCGGCTGACGGCCTGTGCGCCCAATGCGGTCTCGCTGACGCCGGCGAAGCCCAGCTTTTTGAGGGCGGAGGCCAGCTGTCCCAGGGAGACTCCGGGAAAATAGGCGGGGAAGCTCGGGGCGACGGAGGCATGGAGCACCTCGCCGGAATCCAGCAGCTGCTTCAGGCGCGCCAGATCCGAGCGGATCTTCTTGGCGTGGGAGGGGCAGACCTTCACGCATTCGCCGCAGGCCACGCAGTTTTCCGGGATCACGGAGGCCTTTCCGTTGACAATGCGGATCGCCTTGCAATGGCAATGCCGGACGCACTTGTAGCAGTCCTGGCATTCGTTTTCTATGGTGTAGACTGGCTCAAACATGGGGTCTTCCTCTGCTGGGGATCCGCGGTTTTGGGTGTGTTGTGTTGTGGTGGGGATCCCGGCTGGTGTGTGTGTTGCGGAAGAACCTCGCCCGCGCGCGCGAAAGGAGCGAAAGCCGCGGCGTTTGCTAGGCGGGGAAATACTGGTTCAGGATGTCCTGCATGACACCCTTCTCGACGTGCTTGTATACCTTGTCGTTGACGATGACGATGGGACCATCGGCGCAGTTGCCGGTGCACAGGCCGCCGGAGAGAT
>CAZMWS010000176.1:0-4527 GCA_964570085.1 uncultured Lentisphaeraceae bacterium
AGAGCGCCTGCGGCGCCTTATGAACTAGCCACTAGCCACTAATTGCTAGGTACTTACAGCGTACATTGCGCCGCATGGCCTGCGGCGCCTTGATAAGCTAGCCGCTAGCCGCTAATTGCCATAGCACTTACAGCGCCGGTGTCACCTTTAGAACACGCTGAATTGGATCGCGACCCAGTGACTGACGGAGGCAGCCAGGACGAATGCGTGCCAGATTGTGTGCATATAGGGTGTGCGGTCCATGGCGTAGAAAGGCACGCCGAGGGTATAGAGTCCTCCGCCGACCAGGAGCATCACGAATCCCGGGGTATCGAGGAGTTGATAGAGTGGTTTAAAAAAGAGGACTGCCTCCCACCCCATAACGAGGGTAATCAAGAGCGTGAGCCATTCCCGTCGGGGTTTAATGACTGTCTCGGCGAGGATTCCGAAGGCAGCGAGGACCCATGTGACCACCAGCACCCAGATTCCAAGGGGCGAGTCCTTTAGAGTCACCAATGCGAAGGGCGTGTAGCTGCCAGCGATCAGAAGATAGATCGAGATATGGTCGAAAGCCTGGAGGACTCCCTTGACCTCCCAGCGCCGCACCAGGTGATAGAGTGCGGAGGCGGAGTAGAGAACCAAGAGAGTGGTGCCGTAGATTGCGGCGGAGACGATCTTCCGGGGATCTCCGGTCTCGGCGGTCTTGACGCACATGAAGGTCAGTGCGAAGAGACTGAAGACAGCGCCGGAGAAGTGCGTGCCGAAGTTGGCCCATTCCTCCGCAGTGCTGCGGTGGAAATCCTGTCCCCAGTGCTGAATTTGTTCCAGCACCTTCCGGAAGCGTCGTTCCTTCCGCCGATCTGCGGATGCGGGGGGCTGTGTGGGGGCTTCTTTCTGGGAGCTATTCTGGGACATCGTGGAAAAAGAGAAGCAAAAGGAGGCGGAGAAAGGCGGTAAGGAGTCATGCAACTCCCGCGTATGCACGGCCGATTCTTTCTAAAGATTCCGCGCGTTGCGGCGGCGTGGTTGCTTGGACTGTTTTCGAAGAGAAAGTGTTCCGCCCCCTTTTCCCGGTGTGATTGCCTACGAGAAAAGGAGGCGTCGTATTCGTGGAGGGGGGCTTATGCTCCCCTGGGGATGTTTTTATGCGTGGAGCATATTCTGTCCGCCGGTCACAGGGATGGCCTGTCCGGTCTCGTACTGCTGTTCCACGCAGTAGACGATGGCGCGGCCCACGTCCTCGGGGAGGCAACCGCGGTGCATGGGCACCTTCGCCATGTAGAACTCGCGGACATCATCCACATTCTTGGCGCCGGGGACCTTTCCTGCCTGGAGATATTGGACGAAGAGTCCCTTGACCGGATCGCTCCAGAGAGGGCCGTCCAGATAGTTTCCGGGGCAGACGGAATTGACCTTGATGTGGCTAGTGACCAGCTCCTTCGCGAAGGACTGTGTGAGACCGATGCCGCCGAACTTGGAGCCGGCGTAGGCGCCATTGCGGTTGGAGCCCTCCAGACCGCTCTTGGAATTCACCTGCACGATATCGGTCCAGGGGCTGTCGGGGCGGACCATCTGTCGGGACATCACGCGGGCGGCGTGCTTGCAGCAGAGGAAGTATCCCAGGTAGTTGATGTTGGTGACGAAGGAGAAGTCCTTCAGCGTCAGCTCCATGACGGAGCCGGAGCGGACCACGCCGGCGTTGTTGACGAAGAGGTCGATGCCGCCCACATTGCGGACGATATCGGCGACCATCTTCTCCACGGATGCCTCGTCTGCCACATTGACCGCCACGGCGAACGCGCGGTTCTTGCCGTTTGCGGCATTGAGGCCATCGGCGGCGGCCTTCGCGCCATCGAAATTCATATCGGCCAGCACCAGAGTGCCGCCCTCCTTTGCCAGATGCTGGGCGATGCCCAGACCGAAGCCCTGTGCGCCGCCAGTGACCACGCAGACGCGGTTCTGCAAGCGATTGACCTTTCCGGCGGCATTGACGGAGCGGCGATAGGACTCCACCTCCCAGTTCTCAATGAAGGAGTACTCGGGATCCGTCAAGTAGAAGACGCCGCCGAATGCCGCGGTGAGGGCCTCGATCTTTCGGGCGTTCACCAGGGCGATGGCGGAGGAGATGGCGTCGTTCAGGGTAGCGCCCACCGTGAAGAGCGCCTTTCCGGGAACCTCCACCACCTTGGGGAGATATCCGCGCTCCTTGCGGAAGGCGGCGATTGCCTCGGGAGTGGGCTCGCCGCGGAAAGCGAAGGACTTCGCGTAGACCACGTGGTCGGGCGTAAGGGGTCCTGCGTAGGCGGGGGAGTTTCCGACACAGTGGACGATGGGGAGGGGTCCGCCGTCCTCGGCCAGCAGTGCGCGGAGCTTGGGGGCGATCTCCAGGAGATCCTGGTCCGAGGCCTCGCCCATTTCGGGCTCCGCCAGAGAGACGCCTGCCTGCTGGTAGGCGGCCTTCAGGGTATCCATGACCTGCGTGTAGGTCTCCTCGACCTCCTGGATGGTATTGCCGCCAATGAAGACGCCGTGCTTCTGCAGGAAGAGCACGCGGGGCTGTTCGCCGGTAGCGGCCTGTGCGGCATCGAGGGCCTCCTTGACCACGAAGGCGAGAGTGCTGCCGGGATTGCAGTAGTCCAGCCAGAGTGCCTTGGGGAAGAGCTTCTTCGCGGCCTGTGCGCCGTCGCGGGAGCAGGTGAGTCCGTTGACCAGTGCAGGGTGTGTGTGGACGATGAAGGGATACTGGATCACCTCATGGACGGGTGCCTCCACGGAGGGTCGTCCTGCGCCCTGGGGGCGAACGGCGGCCAGCTGGAGATTCTTGACGACCTCCTCGCGGGCCTCGGCGGGGACTGCGGGCGCCACGGTGAAGACCTGCTGGAGCGCCTTTCGGTCCATCTTCAGGAACTGCTCCGGGCGGATGGTGGCCAGTGCCACGCCGGAGGGCTTGATATAGAGCTCATCGGCGGTCTTAAAGGAGGGATTGCCGCCGCCCAGGAAGACGTAATCGGGGTCCGCGCCATACTTCCGCGAGAGCGCGGCCAGTTGTTCGAGAGATTCTGCAGTGGACATGGTGTTGTTTCCTTGCTGGTTACTTCAGGGTTGGGATATCGAGCTTGAGGCGAATGCAAGTAGGCACATCCAGATTCTGCTGGTTCAGAATGACCGGACGCAAAGCGGCGAAGACTCCCCGTGGCAGCTCATCGAACTCCATGGCGCGCTTCCGGTCCTCGGAGTCGCTGCGGCGGCGAGTGTCGACGCGTGGCTGGAGGAAGAGCGCCAGGTATCCGATGGCGGTCTCGCCAATCCACCGGACGGCCTGTTCGTAGGCATTTTCCCGGGAGGGATCGGGGAAGAGCGGCCCCATCTGGGCACAATCTAACGCCAAGACGTGGTAGTGCTGGGCAAAAAGGACCTCCAGAGTCTGGGAGGCGCGCTCCTGGCACTCCGTGGAATCGAAGGCGTGGGGAAGGGCGGCCACGGCGACTGCGGGGATGCCGCGGCTGCGCGCCATTCCCAGGGCCACCTGTGCGTAGAAACCGCAGACATTGCCGCCCAGGCAGGTGACCACCATGAGCATCTGGCAGTCCTGGAGGCGGGATTCCAGTCCGGTCTCCAGGGCCTCGCGGGCCTGTGCGGCCTGCACGCCGGCAGGGAGGACGGGTGGTGGCGGGACCACGAGGGTATCCAGGGTATGGAGTCGCTGGAGCTGTTCCTGGTCGGAGTCCACGGCCAGAATCCGTCCGTTCTCCAGAGCGCCCCGCTGATAGAGGTAGAAGGCGGCCCGGGAGCCGGCGGTGCCGATGCCCACGAGGAGGATTTTGGGGATTTCAGACATGATCGAAGGGGTATCGCGAGATCGTGCGTTTTTACCAGTCCCGGAGGGAATCCCAGAAGGACTTCACCTTTCCCAGGACCCCCAAATCCTTCACCTGATTCTGGAGCTGCAGCAGGTGTTCCAGGCAGCCGGCGCGCAGGGCGCCCAGCAGGATGGCGTCATCGGGGGTGAGCGTCTGGTGGGGGAGTGGGCGGACGCCGTAGGGAGTCGCCACGCGGAAATGGCGTCCCGGAAAGACCTTCTCTGCCAGCATGGTGACCTGGGGAAGGGTCGCGCCCACGCCAGTCAGGAGGATCTCGTTGCCCAGCCAGGCATTTACGCCCTCGTCCTCCAGGCGCTGCTTCAACAGCTGGAAGAGCTCCTCGATGCGTGCGGCGACGATGATTTCCACGGCGGAGCCACAGACCATGGTGGTATCCTCGGGACCCTCCTTGATGGTCAGGCGGCGGACCGCGCCATCCCGCTTCACATCCAAGGAGCAACGGAGCTCCTCCATCTTCTTGAGGATATCACGGCCGGTCTCGAAGCGGAGTCCCAACGCGATGGAGAGATCATTGGCGGCGTGGTCGATGCCGATGGGGATTTGTCCACAGCAGGGGGCTCCCCACTTAAAGGGGATATGATAGGAAGTCATTCCTGCGCCCAGGTCAACGACGAGTCCCTGTGGCTCGTCGAGTTGCGTCGGCGGGAAGATTCCGCTGGAGACTGCG
>CAZMWS010000177.1:0-4444 GCA_964570085.1 uncultured Lentisphaeraceae bacterium
GGATGCGAGAGTGTGGAGAGCAGATCGCAGAGCGTCAGGAATGCGGCGCCTCCCAGGAGCACCGGCAGCAGTAGTCGTCGCGTGGAGGCCCCCAGAAGCTGCCGGAGCGCGTGGGGCACAATGAGTCCCACAAAGGAGAGGATCCCCGCCGTGGAGACGCAGAGCGCCGCCAAAAGTGCACCGCCCGCCAGAAGGCACCCCCGCATCCACCGCACGGGCACTCCCAATGCCACCGCATTCTCCTCCCCCAGCGACAGCGCATCCAGTCCGTTGCTCCAGAAGAGCGCGAGAATCGCCAAGAGCGCCGTGCCGACTCCCAGAAGCGGCAGCATCTCCGGTGGGACCGACTGCAGATCCCCCAGCATCCACCACGTGATCCCCGCCAGCTCCACCACATCCGATTGGGACAGCAGGCACACCAGGATTCCCGAGAGAATCGCGCTTACCACCACCCCATGCAGAATCAGCCGCTGGGGAGTGTCGTCCCGTCCGGAGAGCCCCAGCACCAGCGCCAGTGCCGCCACGCCCCCCAGGAATGCAAAGAGTGGCATCCATTGCGGCGGAAGAAAGGCGATTCCCCAGAGAAGGAATCCCGCCGCCCCCAATGCGGAACCATGGGAGACCCCCAGGAGATAGGAATCCGCCAGCGGATTTCGGAAGAGCGTCTGGAAGAGCACCCCCGCTAAGGCAAGCGCGGCCCCCACCAGCACTCCGCCCCCCAGCCGCACCAACCGAAAGGAACGCAGCGGCTCCCCAGGAAGACACAAGCCGCCCCCGCCCGACACGGGATGCAAGAGCTGCACCGCCGCCACCAAGAGCAACAACGCCCCCAGCACCAGCGAACACAGCCTCCAAGATGATCTAGAGCATTTCATAGAAAAAGAAAGGCGCATCTGCGCCGTTAGCGGGGGCACGGGGGCGGCAGCCCCAGTCCTTTGGGTCCCCGTCTAGAGAAGGGGCGTTTTTAGGCTAGCCACATCTCCCGAAGGCCGTACACCCGTACCGCCCCAAAGGGCGGAAGAGCCGCGCAGCGACCTTGCAACTAATCACTAATCACTAATTGCTAAGTACTTACGGCGCATTTGCGCCACTCAGCATTTCCCGCAGCATCCGTACGCCCTCGGTCCAGCGTGGGGAGGGCCGCAAAAGGAGATCCTCCTGGGGGAAGCACACCATACGCCCCCGGAGGCCCTCCAGCGCCTTCTGCAGCGGCAGGCTTCCGGGCTCCCGAAAAACCAGCACCACCCGCGGATTCTCTCCCAGGAGCCACTCGTTGCCGGGAGTAAAGAATCCGCTGCGACCTTGGAAATCCAGCGGCGTCCCGCCGGCGAGCCGGAGCAGCTCCTGGCAGAAGGTGCCCTCACCCGCCAAAATCACGGGACTCGTCCACACGAAAATCCCCACCTTCCCGGGAATCGCCGTCCACGCCGTGGTCTCCTTCAGGAATTCCCGGACCCGCGCGCACTCCACCTGCGCGGCATCGCTGCGCCCCAGGAGCTCCCCCATGCGCTCCACCATCCGGCAGTATTCCTCCACACTCCGACAAGACATCAGCTCCAGCGCAATTCCCCGGGACTCCAGTGCCCGCGCCACCGAGGGATTCACCAGGTCGTTGGATACCACCACGCGGGGCGATGCCGCCAAAATCCTCTCCAGGTCCGGCAACGCAAAATCCCCCATGACCGGCAACGCCTCCGCTTCCTCCGGATAATCGCAGGCACTGGAACGCCCCACCAGCTGCTCGCCTCCCCCGAGATAGAAGGCGAGCTCCGTCAACGCCGGCGACAACGACACCACGCCGCCTCCAGAAGACGACGGTGCCTCCTCCCCGCGCAGGGCGGCAAATGCCAGAAAAAAGAGTAGCCCTAGGGCTGTCAGGCGTCCGATCATGGCGACTACTCCTCACCTTCCTGCCATTTTGGATCATAGCAGCGGTTGTCCTCGGAGAGGAATCCGGTGCGCTTGCCGTCGCCGGAGCCATTTACGCTCAGCGGCGGCTGCAGTACCTCCGCATGCTGGTCCACAAAGACAAAGGCCGCCTTTCCGTCATGGCGGAAATCGCTGGTGCCGTAGGCATTCAGGGAACCGTATCCCTTAGTGGTGCTGACCACCGGTGCCCGAAGATAGCTGGTGACCTCGTACACGCCGGTATAGGGATCCCTGTAGCCGCCATCCCCCACCAGAATCACCTGCGCGGGACGCAGCACCTCCACCGTCCGATGCCCCCCCACACGCTTGGCGTTGTACACATCCTCGCCCAGACACTCGTTGTAGCCATAGCCCGCATACCGAGTGGTGTAGCTCTTGGTATACCCCGAGGCCTCCGGACACTGGTAGAGCTTCGAGGACGCGCCATCCTCTCCACCCACCCCAGAAGACAACCCCCTCGCTAAATACCCGGGCTTCGTCATCTGCCAGGAGTCGTCATAACAGGCATCCCAACCACCATCATACTTCACCACGGGACAAAAAAAGTCGTCCGCATCCATGGCGTACAACAAATGGTATAACCCCAGCTGCCGCACATTGTTCACACAGGAAATGCACCGCGCACGCTCCCGCGCTTTCGACAACGCCGGCAATAACATCGCCGCCAATATCGCAATGATCGCAATAACGACCAGCAATTCAATCAAGGTAAAGGGCACGCCCCTGCGACGCACCCGCCGAAAAACAGAAAAACAATCCATCTCAAACAACCCTCCCTGCGTTACGTGCACAGAAAAGACCGCCCAATAGAGAGACCATTAACAGCTCCTATCAGGCAGAGAACACAAATCGGACGCCGCAAAATGACAGGCGCCCACCGGGATCCGACTATGACGGTTGCACGACAGCCACGGATTTCCACCGCGATTCACCGGCAATGACACTTCCTCATCTCTAAGGAAGAGCACACTACGTACTATAAGTACAAAAAGGAGGAAAGAGGAAGGAGGAAGGAGGAAGTGTGGTCGCTCCGCGGGTGCATTGAGCGCGCCCAAGTGGCGCGCAATATCCTTTGGCTAACCTGGTCCTTGATAACGCCAGAGCTCCCAAGCCGATACCAGCAACAAAAAAGGGGCGCCCCGGATTTCCTCCGGGACGCCCCGTGATTCAAACGCTCAAGCGATCAGCTTAAAGACCGCTGTTATCCGTGGCATTGCCATCGGGATGCATGGACAGGATGCCGGTGTCGCCATCCGCGTCGTTGGCCAAGTGGTTCAGGTTGTACTTGTTGACGGTGGCGGCGTGACCATCGGCGAAGACCACATTGCACATGTCACTGTGACGGCAACGATCCGCGATGGCATCCTCTCCAGTGCCCAGAGAAGCAGTCTGCTCGTGCGCCATCATCCAGTGGTACACCCAGCTGCCGCCATTGCCGGCCCAGCCGCAACGATCCAGATAGAGGATGAAGGTGGCGGGAGCCTTGGGCTGGATCACGCGGGTCCACTTGGCAGCGGCGCATTCAGCGGGAAGACCACCCGAACCCGGGGTCAGGTACTGGTTGTTGTACATATCGCCATTGTACTGGTAACCAGTCTTGGGACGGGTGGTCTTGGCCGCACCTTTGGACTGATACTCTTCCCAGGCGTCATTGCCATTCAGGCTGGGGCACTGCCACAGCTTCCAGGAGGCCTCGGGCTTCTGGGACATCAGCAGGGTACCGGACACATTTCCCGCCTTGCCGCTGATGATGTCATTGCACATCGGGTTGACGCAGTAGAAATACGCGTTGTCATCCGTGTAGTTGGGGCCCTCGCCCTTGCCATACTTGGCGGCGTGGAGGAAGTCGTCGTAGTCGTTGGCGTAGAGGATGGCGCCCAGGCCCAGCTGCTTCAGGTTGTTGGTGCAGCTGATGGCACGGGCCTTCTCACGAGCCTTGGAGAGGGCGGGCAGCAACATGGCCGCCAGGATGGCGATGATGGCGATGACCACCAACAGCTCAATCAGAGTGAAAGATTTCTTCATCAGGGATCGCTCCTTTGGTTGTTTTTTTAACGAATCTCTCAATTTCAGATCTTGCACAACGGGTCGCGGCACCCTCTCTTCCAAGAATAGCGGAGGAGCCGCTGCAGGGGGCATCTGACGACATGCAAGACACTGCCGCCAGACTTCGGATACATCAACTAAAAAACCTGCATGTCCATATTTTAAGCACATCCAACCCCAAAAACAAGACCACACAACAAAAAAAACGCGATTTTCCTAAAAAATTTCGTATTTTCTACGGCGCACGGGCGCTTTTTCCGGGGCAATACAACCGCGTCCCTAGGGTTTCAGGGGAAAAGTCTTTTTGCCCGCCAAGATCCAACCAAAGGAGGTCGGGCTGCCGCCCCCGTGCCCCCCCCTAAATTCCTTCCGCCGCAAGGAAGCCGCGACGGTACCGGTACCGCCCTACCCGCCACCCGCTACCCGCTACCCGCTACCCGCTACCCGCTACCCGCTACCCGCTACCCGC
>CAZMWS010000178.1:0-4435 GCA_964570085.1 uncultured Lentisphaeraceae bacterium
CGAGACGACGCTTCGCTTGCTAGTGCTGGCAGGCAATGGCATGGGCGGCGTAGCCTTCGGGCCTCTGGCGGAGTTGCTGAAAGCGAAGGGCATTGAGACCACGATCCTGGAGGGCGAGCCCGACGGGAACTTCCCCCAGGGCGTCCCGAATCCCCTGCTGCCCGCATTCGTGAAGCGCCTGGGCGATGCCACCCGGAATGCCGGCGCCGATCTGGGAATCGGCTTCGATGGGGATGCCGACCGCGCCGGATTCGTGGATGCCGAGGGCAACGAGATCATTTCCTCCCATGTGCTGGCGCTCATTGCCCGCGAGGAGGTCCGCCGCGCCGCCCCCGGAATTCGTCCCGCGGTCATGAAGAATCTCTGCTGTTCCCGGTTGCTGGAGGACCTCTTCCCCGCCGATGGTCCCGTGGAGCTGGTGGAGACCCCCGTGGGACACGGTCGCATCAAGCTCCTCATGCGCTCGAAAGAATACGCGTCCCGCGTGGTCTTCGCCGGCGAACACTCCGGACACTACTTCTACCCGGAATTCCATTTCGTGGATAGCGGCGTGCTCACCAGCCTGAACATGATCGGAATCCTCCACCGACTGCGCGCAGAAGGAAAAGAGTCCCTCTCCACCATCCTCGCCGACTGGAAGAAGAACTACCGCTGGAGCGGCGAACGGAACTACACTCTCGCCTCCGCTCAGGAGACCGCAGAGGTCATGGACTACGTGGCAAAGCAGGCCGCACTCCTCCCCAATGGCGTGCGCTACGAGGTCCGGCAGGACACCGCCGCCGGAGTCCACCGGGTCCTTCCCGCACCCGCCGGCGCGCCCTACGATCCCGCCACACTCTCTGCACCGGATATCAAATTCCGCTTTGACGACGGCGTGCGCGGCGGATGGTGGTTCGTCCTGCGTCCCTCCGGCAACGAGCCGAAGGTCCGCCTGAATGTGGAGGGATGGGGTCCCTCGAGCCAGGAGCTCTGTCAAAAAGGCCTCTCCTTTGTGGAGACACTCCTGAAGGAGCGCGGCGCAAAAGCATAGCCCCCCCCCCCACCGCCATGATCGAACTCGATTTTTCCAAGAGCGCCGACGGACTGATCCCCGCCATCGCCCAGGACTACCAGACCGGAAAGGTCCTGATGCTGGGATACATGAACCGCGAGGCCTGGGAGCAGACCCTCAAGACCGGCATTGCCACCTACTGGACCCGTTCCCGCAAACGCCTCTGGGTAAAGGGCGAGAGCTCCGGGAATATCCAGAAGATTCACGAGATCCTGGTGGACTGCGACCGCGACACCGTCCTCATGAAAGTGGAACAGGTCGGCGGCGCCGCCTGCCACGAGGGATACCCCTCCTGCTTCTTCCGCAAGATCACCCCAGAGGGAGAACTCCGCGTGGTGGAAGAACGAGTCTTCGATCCCGCAGACGTCTACGGCAAACAGTAGAAAAAAAAGGAGGAAGGAGGAAGGAGGAAGGAGGAAGGAGGAAGTGTGGCCACTCTGCAGTGGGCTTGCGCCGCACGCGCCTTCCACCAAAACGTTCCCACCTAGCGCAGATTTCGCAAGAAGATCTCCAAAGGACGGGGGGCTGCCGCCCCCGAACCCCCGCCTAATTTCTTCCGCCTATCGTCGGTGCAATACCGCCCCTACCGCTACCCTAGGGGATTTCGGGGGGGTATACGGGGCGCGCCGCTACCCTAGGGCTTCTAGTGACCATCGCTACCCTAAAGGTATTCTGGGGGGTCCGGGGGGCAAAGCCCCTCCGTCCTTTGGAGATCTTCCTTCTACAACATGCCTTCCCTAGCCCCGCTCTGCTTCTAGGCACGCAGGGGGGGAGGAAAGTCGCCCCCGCCTAACCTCTTCCGCCTACCGGCGGCACCACATTCCCCATTGCGCATTTCTAAACCCTAAATTCCAAGCTTTTCCATGAACAAAATTTCTTACAGCGCAGCGCGTCGTCTCTTCACTCTCCAGGCAGGCAAAAGCACCTACGTCATGCGGATTGCGGACTGCGGCGCGCTGGAGCACATCTACTATGGCGCGACTCTGGTGGGCCTGGACGAGTGTGTCTACGGCGAGGAGGAGCGCGATTTCTTCCAGAATGAGCGTCCCAAGTGGAATGGCCAGGAGAGTCCCGCGGGTCTCTGCGCCGAATACACCAGCAATGGCATCGGTGACCAGGGGGTCACCAGCGGTGCCATCCGCACTGCCGACGGACACATCCTCGCCGCGCCCCTCTATCAAAGCCACCGGATCTTCAACGGAAAGCCGGAGCTAGCGGGCCTGCCCTCCTCCTACGCAAAAGAGAACGAATGCCAGACCCTGGAAATCACCCTCCTGGATGCCCCCGCCGCCATCGAATACACCCTGAGCTACACCGTCTTCGAAAATAGCTCCGTCATCGCACGATCCCTGAAGGTCGCCAATCGCGGCACCGCGGAGGCCGTCATCGAGCGGCTCTACAGCGCCACCCTGGAAATGCCCTCCACTGTAGAGGGATACGACCTGATCTCCTTCCCCGGCGCCTGGGGACGCGAACGCCAGCCGGACCGGCAGCGGATCACCCGCGGCGCACGAGTCCTGCGCAGCACCCGCGGCACCACCAGCCCCATCATGAATCCCTCTTTCATCCTCGCCGAGCCCTCCACCTGCGAGACCGCCGGCGACTGTCTTGGCGAGGTCCTGATCTACACGGGCTCCTGGCAGGCGGAGATTGACCAGCTGGATGCCGGCGCAGTCCGCACCGTCCTGGGCATCAGCCCCGAGAATCTCCGCTGGCACCTTGCACCCGGCGCGGAATTCCAGGCGCCGGAGGTCCTCCTGATGTGGAGTTCCGAGGGCCTGGAGGGCCTCACCCATACCTCCCACGACTTCTTCCGGAACCATATCCTCCGGGGACCCTGGAAGGACATCGAACGCCCCATCCTCATCAACAACTGGGAGGCCACCTATTTCAATTTTGACGAAGCGAAGCTCCTCTCGCTGGCCAAGACCGCAAAGTCCCTGGGCATCGAAATGCTGGTCCTGGACGACGGATGGTTCGGCCATCGCGACCTCGATAACTCCAGCCTGGGCGACTGGTTCGTCGACCGAAAGAAGCTCCCTGACGGCATCGACGGGCTCTCCCGAAAGCTCCACGAAATCGGCATGAAGTTCGGTCTCTGGTTCGAACCCGAGATGATCAGCGAGGACAGCGAGCTCTACCGCAAACACCCTGACTACTGCCTCCATGTGGATGGGCGCACCCGTTCCACCATCCGCACCCAGCTGGTCCTGGACATGTCCCGCAAGGAGGTGGTGGACAATGTCTTCGAGCAGCTCTGCAAGATGTTCGACAGCGCCCAGATCGACTACATGAAGTGGGACTGTAACCGCATGATCTCCGAGGCCGGCTCCGCCGCCCTGCCCCCCGAACGCCAGGGCGAGGTGCTCCACCGGTATGTGCTGGGCCTCTACGATCTCTTGGGACGCATCCGCAACCGCTATCCGAATCTGCTCATCGAGGGCTGCGCCGGCGGCGGCGGACGCTTCGACGCCGGTCTGCTCTGCTACACGCCCCAAATCTGGTGTTCCGATGACACCGATGGCTCCGCACGGCTCTTTATTCAATACGGCACCAGCTTCTTCTATCCCTGCTCCACCATGGGAGCACACGTGGCTGACTGCCCGAACCACCTGCTGAAACGCACCACGCCCTTCGCATCCCGGGGACTCATCGCACTCTCCGGCACCTTCGGCTATGAACTGGATCTGGAAAAGATCTCCGAGGAAGACCGCAACCAGATCCCCGGACAGGTGAAGCTCTTCCACGAAGTCCACCACCTGGTCACCTCCGGAGACTACTACCGACTCATCCCCCCCACACACGACAAATTCTGCGCGTGGGCCTTCGTCAGCAAGGACAAGTCGGAATGCCTCGCCTTCGCCGCCACCGTCCGCGCCCTCGCATTCCCCCCGCAATACTCCGTCAAATTCCGCGGACTGGATCCCGAGGCACTCTATCAGGACGGCAACGGCCATACCTACTCCGGCTCCATGCTCATGAACCTTGGCCTCAAAATCGACGCTCAGGCCCCCGATTGCACGGTCGTACAGTGGCACTTGCGAAAGGCGGCGCAATAGCCCCGCCAGTAGGCGGAAGGAATTAAGCGGGGTACGGGGGCGCAGCCCCAGTCCTTTGGGTCCCCGGCTAGGAAAGAACCGCTCCGGCACAGGGGCGCTACCGAAGCGATATCGGTTACCGCCGTCAGGCGGAAGAGCCGCGCGGCGACCGCCCCATTGCCCATTGCGCATTGCCCCTTGCGCATTGCACAATTCCTAACTTGCAACTGCGGCGCGCTCTAGCGCCGCTTTACGCACGCGACGGGTCTTCCCGGCGCGGGGTTTCGCCTCGCGAAACCCTGGCCTAACTTCCTCCTTCCTCCTTCCTCCTTCCTCCTTCCTCCTT
>CAZMWS010000179.1:0-1763 GCA_964570085.1 uncultured Lentisphaeraceae bacterium
CGGCACCGTACCGCCGGTAGGCGGAAGGGCGCCTGCGGCACCTTGCAAACCTACTACCTACTCCCTTCTCCCTACTGCTTTTGGGGGCGGGGGGCACGGGGAGCTTTCCCCCGCCGTGTTTAGAGGCAAGGCGGGCTTTGGGAAGGCATGATGTAGAAGAAAGATCTCCAAAGGACGGAGGGGCTCTGCCCCCCGGACCCCCCGAATACTTTTGGATAGCGATGGCCCCTAGAAATTCCAGGGTAGCGGAAGGGCGCGGCACTGGTACCGCCGGCAGGCGGAAGAGCGCCTGCGGCACCTTGCAAACCTACTCCCTACTCCCTTCTCCCTACTGCTTTTGGGGCGGGGGTTCGGGGGCGGCAGCCCGACCTCCTTTGGAGATCTTCCTGCGAAAACCGCGCTCGGTAGGCGCGCGTCGTTGGCTAAGCACGCGCCGCTGGAGCGGCCCGAGAACGCGCACCGTACCGCCTTCCAAGGCGGAACAGCGCCTGCGGCACCTTGCAAACCTACTCCCTACTACCTTCTCCCTCCCATCTAACAAAGGCGGGGGCACGGGGGGCGGCTTTCCCCCGGAAATTATATTAAGCGGCTGTGTTTTTCCTCCTTTTCCCGAGTCCCTTCAACACGCCCCTTTGCCGCACCATGAAAAGACTCCTCCTGGCCCTACTGCTGACTGCCTGCGCGTTCCCGCTCTTCTCCCTGACGCTTTTCCAGGATAGCGAGGTGCGTTCTGCCATTGTGATTCCGCAGGATGCCACGGATCCCGTCCGTTTTGCGGCGAAGGAGCTGGCGCTCTGGATGGGGAAGTCCGCTGGCCTGGAGTGGAAGATTTACGAGGGCGCGGCGCCCGCGGGGCTGGTCCCCATCTACATCGGCGATTCCGAGGCCGCGCGGAAAGCGGGCTTCGACCGCGAGTCGTTAGCGAAAGACGGCTATCTCTTGGGCGCCAGCGACGAGTGCGTCTTCATTGCGGGACGGGACTACCCCGGCGGCATCCTCCAGGGCTTCATCCATCCCTACCGCTGGGTGGAGCTCTGGAATGAGGAGCTGAAGCTCAGCGCCATGGGCGAGATGGGCACCTACTATGGCGTAAAGGACTTCCTGGAGACCTTCCTGGGAATCCGCTTCTACATGAAGGGCGAGCTGGGCACGGTCTGTCCTCGCCACGACGCCCTGGAGCTGTCGTCCTTCCAGCGCACCAACGCCCCCGCATTTTCCTACCGGTACGCCTTCTTCTCCTTCCTCAGCGAGCAGCCCGAGGACGCCCTGTGGTTCCGTCGCGTCGGCTTTGGCGGCGATTCCCCCCGCGACATCAACCACGCCTACTGGCAGATGGAGGACCAGAAGGACGCGCACCCCGAATACTTCGCCATCATTGACGGCCGTCGCGACACCGACAGCCGTTCCGTGCTGGTGCGCTGGGGCGGAAACTACTGTCTCACCAATCCCGGCCTCCAGAAGGCGTGGGTAGAGAAGATCTGCGAATACTTCGAGACCCACCCCGAGAATATCCTCTATCCCCTCAGCCCCAACGACGGCACCGAGCGAGTCTGTGAATGCGAGAATTGCCAGGCGCTGGTGGATCTCTCCATGGGCGAGGACGGAAAGTTCTCCAACTACATCTGGACCTTCACCAACACCGTGGCGCGGGAGGTCCGCAAGCGCTTCCCCGACCGACTCATCGGCACCTTCGCCTACGAACACTACCGCACGCCGCCCACCACGCCCGCGCAATTCGAGCCGAATGTGGCCACGCTCATCTG
>CAZMWS010000179.1:1773-3082 GCA_964570085.1 uncultured Lentisphaeraceae bacterium
CAGCGCGACCAAGTCGATCCCGCCAAGAAAGAGAGCATCCGGGAGGTCCTGAAGGAGTGGCGCAGCCGTCTGAGCCACGTCTACAGCTACACCTACCCCCACAAGGACTACTGGAAGCCCTGGCGCGGATACCCCGCCTTCTACCCCACCATCCTCCAGGACGACATCCGCTTCGAGCACGAAATCGGCATCGAGGGCTTCTTCATGGAATCCGAGTGGCGCATGACGGCCGCCGACGAATTCAACACCTTCAAGATCTGGCAGCCCGGGATCTCCCATCTGACGGCATACGTGACCGCCAAGCTGGAATGGAATCCCGACCTGGATCTCCAGGCGCTCCTGGACGAATACTACACCCTCTTCTACGGACCCGCCGAAGCGCCCATGCGCGCCTTCTGGGAGAAGGCCGAACACATCTGCACCACACACCCCTTCACTTACGACCTGCAAAATCACCCCAGCACCATCTACTCCAACCAGGACGTCCAGGAATTCTTCGATCTTCTGGACCAGGGACTGTCGCTCACCGATCCCGACAGCGACTACCACAAGCGCATCCAGATGATCCGCGACGAGATGGAGCCCTACTCCGGACTGCAGCTGCATCCCAGCGAACGCCTCCGCATGCCCATCCAATTCCCCTTCCTCGCCGACGAAATCGTGAATCCCCAGGAGGGCCCCGAGGCTCCCGTCTGGCAGAAGGCGCACAAGGACTCCTTCGTGGATCCCAACGGGAACCCCATCGAAATCCCCACCGACTTCTATACCCTGGCCGACCGCGAGGGACTCTCCCTCCTCTTCCGCTGCCACGAGCCCAATACCACGAAGCTAGTCACCGAGGCCACCCAGCGCGACAAGGGCATGCCCTGGAATGACGATGGCGTGGAGGTCTTCTTCTGCACTGCCGACGGCGAAAAGGGCATCCAGTTCATCCTCACCGCAAACGGCACTCTCTGGGACGGCAAGTGGACTACCGCACAGGGCACCATCGATCCCCGATGGGACGGCGCGCCACAATGCCATGTCAGCCGCAAGGACGGCGAATGGACCGCCATCGTGAAGGTGCCCTGGTCCGACCTGGAAGCCACTCCCGAGACCGCCAACTCCCTCAAGGCGGACTTCTACCGCACACGCGTCGCCGACGGCACACAGCCCGTCCACTCCTGCCTCGTCCCCATCATGGGATACCACCACAAGAGCCCCGATTTCTTCGGACCCCTGCGGATCCTTGGAAAGTAATTAGCCATTAAGTGGCTAGCGGCTAGTTTGTAAGGTGCCGCAGGCGCTCTTCCGCCGCCCGAGCGGCGGT